>CAZEQG010000572.1:658-1969 GCA_964514295.1 uncultured Alphaproteobacteria bacterium | reverse complement strand
GCGGCACCATCAACGGCCTGACCGTGAAGGCCGTGATCGAGGGCGGCGAGGTGAGCTCGCCGCTCTCCGAGCGCATCCTCGGCCGGACCGCGCTGGAGGATATCCCGCATCCGGTCACCGGCGAGCTGATCGCGGCGGCCGGCGACATCATCGACGAGGAAGCCTCCGAGGCGATCGAGGGGGCGGGCATCGACAGCGTGCGCATCCGCTCGGCCCTGACCTGCGACACCAAGACCGGCATCTGCGCCTCCTGCTACGGCCGCGATCTGGCCCGTGGCACCAGGGTGAATGTCGGCGAGGCGGTCGGCGTGATCGCCGCCCAGTCGATCGGCGAGCCCGGCACCCAGCTCACCATGCGCACCTTCCACATCGGCGGCGCGGTGCAGCGCGGGGCCGAGCAGTCGTCGATCGAGGCGTCGATCGACGGCAAGGTGAAGGTGATCAACCGCCAGGTGGTGGTGAACTCGGAAGGCGTGCCGATCGTGATGGGCCGCAACGCCGAGGTCATCCTGGTCGACGAGATCGGCCGCGAGCGGGCGCGCCACCGCGTGCCCTATGGCGCCAAGCTGCTGGCCGATGACGGGGCGACGGTGAAGAAGGGCCAGCGGATCGCCGACTGGGACCCCTACACCCTGCCCATCATCTCCGAGCGCGACGGCATCGCCCATTACGTCGACATCATCGACGGCACCTCGATGCGCGAGGTGGTGGACGAGGCGACCGGCATCTCCTCCAAGGTGGTCATCGACTGGAAGCAGCAGCCGCGCGGCAACGACCTGAAGCCCAGGATCGTGCTGCGCGACCAGAAGGGCGAGCAGATCCTGCTCGCCAACAATCTGGAGGCCCGCTACTTCATGGCCGTCGACGCCATCCTGTCGGTCGCCAACAACGCGCCGGTGAAGGCCGGCGACGTGCTGGCCCGCATCCCGCGCGAAAGCTCCAAGACCCGCGACATCACCGGCGGCCTGCCGCGCGTGGCCGAGCTGTTCGAGGCCCGCAAGCCGAAGGATTTCGCCATCATCAGCGAGATCGACGGGCGGGTCGAGTTCGGCAAGGACTACAAGACCAAGCGCCGCATCCTGGTGGTGCCGACCGAGGAGGGGCTGGAGCCGCGCGAGTACCTGATCCCCAAGGGCAAGCACATCAGCGTGCATGAGGGCGACTATGTGCAGCGCGGCGACCTGCTGATGGATGGCAATCCGGTGCCGCACGACATCCTGCGCGTGCTCGGCGTCGAGGCGCTGTCGAGCTATCTCTCCAAGGAGATCCAGGACGTCTACCGGCTCCAGGGCGTGAAGATCAACGACAAGC
>CAZEQG010000572.1:324-648 GCA_964514295.1 uncultured Alphaproteobacteria bacterium | reverse complement strand
GTCGAGGTGATCGTCCGCCAGATGCTGCAGAAGATCGAGGTGGAGGACGGTGGCGACACCACGCTGCTGGTGGGCGAGCAGGTCGACCGCTACGAGTTCGAGGACGAGAACCGCCGCGCCGAGCGCGATGGCGGCCGGCCGGCCAGCGGCAAGCCGGTGCTCCAGGGCATCACCAAGGCCAGCCTGCAGACCAACTCCTTCATCTCCGCCGCCTCCTTCCAGGAAACCACGCGGGTGCTGACGGAAGCGGCGGTGGGCGGCAAGGTCGACATGCTCCAGGGCCTGAAGGAGAATGTCATCGTCGGCCGCCTGATCCCCGCCGGC
>CAZEQG010000572.1:0-240 GCA_964514295.1 uncultured Alphaproteobacteria bacterium | reverse complement strand
GAAAAGCCGCAGCTCGAACAGCAGGTCGCCTGACCGGGCTTGCGAGGCGCAAAGGGGCTGGCGGAGCGATCCGCCGGCCTTTTTCCTGTGCGCTGGGCTGCCAGCCGCGGTCCCTCCGGCAGTTCGATCGGCCAGCCTGGCCGCTGACCGCGTGCCGACCGCGCCCGCGCCCGCGCCCGCACGGTGCGGCCCGGCGCATGGCGCCCATGCGGATTCGCTGTTGACGGATCGGTGACGGGC
>CAZEQG010000571.1:0-1976 GCA_964514295.1 uncultured Alphaproteobacteria bacterium | reverse complement strand
AGGGCTGCTGGCCGGGCGAGCCGGCGCCGCTGATCACCTGGCCGCTGGTGGTGACGAAGGGCCCCTCGAACCGCCGCGAGGACGCCTTCAACCTCGGCATCTACCGGATGCAGGTGACAGGGCCCAACACCACGCTGATGCGCTGGCTGAAGCACCGCGGCGGCGCCCAGCACCACGCCCGCTGGGGCCGGGAGAAGGCCGAGCCGCTGCCCGCCGCCGCGGTGATCGGGGCCGATCCCGGCACCATCCTGGCGGCCGTCACGCCGGTGCCGGACACGCTTTCCGAATACCAGTTCGCCGGGCTCTACCGCGGCCAGCGGGTGGAGCTGGCGGATTGCCTGACGGTGCCGCTGAAGGTGCCGGCCGAGGCCGAGATCGTGATCGAGGGGCACGTCTCGCTGACCGACTACGCCGACGAGGGCCCCTATGGCGATCACACCGGCTACTACAACGCGGTCGAGCCCTTTCCCGTGTTCACCGTCAGCGCCGTCACCATGCGCCGCGATCCGGTCTACCTGTCGACCTTCACCGGCCGGCCGCCCGACGAGCCAAGCGTGCTGGGCGAGGCGCTGAACGAGGTGTTCATCCCCCTGCTGCGCCAGCAGTTCCCGGAGATCGTCGATTTCTGGCTGCCGCCCGAAGGATGCAGCTACCGCATCGCCGTGGTCGCCATGCGCAAGGCCTATCCCGGCCACGCCAAGCGGGTGATGATGGCGGTGTGGTCCTATCTCAGGCAGTTCATGTACACGAAATTCGTCATCGTGGTGGACGATGATATCAACGCCCGCGACTGGAAGGACGTGATGTGGGCTGTCTCCACCCGGATGGACCCGGCGCGCGACATCACGGTGATCGAGGGCACGCCGATCGACTACCTCGACTTCGCCTCGCCGGAGAGCGGGCTGGGCGGCAAGATCGGCATGGACGCCACCAACAAGCTGCCGCCCGAAACACACCGCGAATGGGGCCGCAAGCTCGCCATGGACGCGGACATGGTCGAGCAGGTGACGCGGCGCTGGGCCGAATACGGGCTGCCGGGATCGGGCCGGCCGATCTGGAAATAGCGCCGGCAAGCCTGTACACCGGGCCGCCATGACGATCGCCCCTTCCTGCACGCGCATCGGCGCGATGATGCTGCGCCACCTCTACCTGCTCCGCGGATCCTGGGCGCGGCTGCTGGAGCTTGCCTATTGGCCGACCGTGCAGATGGTGGTGTGGGGCTTCATCACCCAGTTCTTCCACAGCCATTCGAGCTGGGTGGCGCAGGCCTTCGGCGTGCTGCTGGCGGCGGTGCTGCTGTGGGACGTGCTGTTCCGCGCCCAGCTCGGCCTGTCCATCTCCTTCTTCGAGGAACTGTGGTCGCGCAATCTCGGCAATCTGTTCGTCAGCCCGCTGCGGCCGGTGGAATTCGCGCTGGCGCTGATCGGCATGAGTTTCCTGCGCACCGTGATCGGGGTTGGTGCTGCCGCACTGCTGGCGATCCCGCTCTACCACTATTCGATCTTCACCCTCGGCCTGCCGCTGCTCGCCTATTTCGCCGGGCTGCTGGCCATGGCCTGGGGGCTGGGCCTGGCGATTTCGGGCCTGGTGCTGCGCCACGGCCAGGGGGCAGAAAGCCTGGCCTGGGCGGCCGTCTTCGCGCTGGCGCCGATCAGCGGCGTCTACTATCCGATCACCACCCTGCCGGGCTGGCTCCAGCCCTTCGCCTGGGCGACGCCCGCCGCCTATGTGTTCGAAGGCATGCGCGCGGTGATGTTCGAGGGCGTGTTCCGCTGGGACCTGTTCGCCGGCATGCTGGCGCTGGACGCGGTATATCTGGCGCTCGGGGCCGGCATGTTCCTGTGGGCCTTCCGCCGGGCGCGGATCGGCGGCCAGCTACTCCAGCAGGGCGAATAGCTACAGCAGCGCCGCCCCGCGCAGCACCGGCACGGCGAAGGCGCCGGCGGCGACCGGCGGCAGGCCGGCCAGCGCATGGG
>CAZEQG010000570.1:0-1983 GCA_964514295.1 uncultured Alphaproteobacteria bacterium | reverse complement strand
CGTGCGAGGCGGCGGTGCCGGCCTTCCTTGGCGCGCCATAGCCGATGGTGGTGCGGCAGGCCAGCAGCATCGGCCGGTCGCTGGCGATGGCGGCGGCAAGCCCGGCGCGAATCGCCGCCGGGTCATGCCCGTCGAGCGCCAGCGTCGCCCAGCCGGCGGCGGCAAAGCGCGCCATCTGGTCTTCCGAGGTGGCGAGCGAGGTCGGCCCATCGATCGAGATGCTGTTGTCGTCCCACAGCACGGTCAGCTTCGACAGGCGCAGATGGCCGGCCAGGCTGCTCGCTTCCTGGCTGATGCCCTCCATCAGGCAGCCGTCGCCGGCCAGGCACCAGGTGCGGTGGTCGACCAGCTCGCTGCCATAGCGGGCGGCCAGCATGCGCTCGGCCAGCGCCATGCCGACGGCATTGCCGATACCCTGGCCGAGCGGGCCGGTGGTGGTCTCGATGCCGGGGGCATGGCCGTATTCGGGATGCCCCGCGGTCGGGCTGCCGAGCTGGCGGAAGCGCCGCAGATCGTCGAGGCCGAGGCCGGGATAGCCGCAGAGATAGAGCAGCGCATAGAGCAGCATCGAGCCATGCCCGGCCGACAGCACGAAGCGGTCGCGGTCGGGCCAGGCCGGGTCTGCCGGATCGTGCCGCAGCACCTCGCGGAACAGCACGGTGGCCACATCGGCCGTGCCCATCGGCATGCCAGGATGGCCGGACTTCGCCGCCTCTACCGCATCCATGGCGAGCGCCCGGATGGCGTTGGCGAGCGCGCGGGGGTCGACGCCTGAGGCGGGGGCAGCGCTGGTCATGGGCGCGGCACCTTGCATAGGGGGGGCCGCGGCGTCAATCGCCGAACGCGCAATGGCGGGGTGTTGAACGTGCAGGGCGGGGTGGCTATGGTCGCGGTCAGTTCCGATCCGAAGCGTGGCATGGCCCCATGAGCGTTCCCGCACTCGACGCCGCGCTCCAGCGCCTGGATGTCGCCGTGATCCGGCTGGAGACCGCCGTGTCGCGGCATCTGACGCTGTCGACAGACGAGCGCCGCCGGCTGGAGGAGGAGCTGGCGCTTGCCCGGCGCGAATACACCGAGCTGTCGCGCGTCACCGAAACCGTGTCGACCCGGCTCGATGCCGCGATCGACCGGCTGAAACTGGCGATCGGGACCTGACGCCATGGCCAGCGTGAACGTGGTGATCAACGAGCGTACCTACCGCATCGCCTGCGAGGACGGCCAGGAGCAGCGGCTGGTGAAGCTGGCCGCCCTGGTCGATGCGCGGGTGGCCGAGCTGGTCCGCCAGGTCGGCCAGGTCGGCGACAACCGGCTCCTGGTGATGGCGAGCCTGCTGCTGGCCGATGAGCTGGAGGATACGAGGGCCGAGGCCGATCAGGGGCAGGCCGGGCTGCACGAGGCGGTGGCGCGCACCATCGACAATCTGACCGGCCGCATCGAGCGGCTTGCGGCTCGGCTTGAAGCTCCCTAAGTTTGTCGGCGGGGCGGCTGCTGCGCGGTGCGTCAGGTCATCTCGTCCCCTGGCCCGATACCAGTCTCCTCGGGAGCTGCCTCTGGCGGGATCCTGGTCCCGTTACGCGGCGCCCACCTGCTCTGTGCAGGGTCAGAGGAGGACGGCAAAGCACCAACGGCCGAGGCGGCACCGCCCCACATTGGACCGATGAACGTCACTGAGGAAAAGGCGGCCCTGCGCCGCGACATGCAGGCCCGCCGCCCCGGTTTCGCCAGCCCCGGGGCGGGGCTGCGCCTGGCCGAGGCGGTGCTGGCCATACCCAGCCTGCCGCCGGGCCCGGTCTCGGCCTATCTGCCGATCGCCGACGAGATCGACGTGCTGCCGACGCTTGCAGCCCTTGCCCGGGCCGGCCGGCAGCTTGCCCTGCCTTGCGTGGCGGCCCGCGACAGGCCGCTGGTGTTCCGCGCCTGGAAGCCGGGCGACCCGGTGGTTCCCGGCAGCTTCGGCACGCGCGAACCGGCGCCCGGGGCGCC
>CAZEQG010000569.1:0-2005 GCA_964514295.1 uncultured Alphaproteobacteria bacterium | reverse complement strand
GGGTGCGCCAGCCAACCGCCGGCGAGCGCGCCTTCCTGCCCGCCGCCACCCGCGACCTGCCGGAGATCGGCCGCCTGACCGGCCGGGCCGGCACCGTCAGCCTGGAACGCCTGGTGGCCGAGGGGGCGGACCTCATCGTCGATGTCGGCTCGACCGGGCCCACCTACCGGTCGCTGGCCGAACGGGTCGAGGCCCAGACCGGCATCCGCTACCTGCTGCTCGACGGCTCCCTGGCGGCCACCCCGGCCACCATCCGCGCCCTCGGCCGGGCGCTCGCCGCCACTGACCGGGCCGAGGCGCTCGCCGCCTATGCCGAGGAGACCTTCGCCCTGGTCGACGCGTTGCCGCGCGGGCTTGTCAGCGCCTATCTGGCCCGCGGGCCGGAGGGGCTGGAGACCGGCACGCAAGGCTCGATCAACACCGAGATCCTGGAGCGCGCCGGCGCCGTGAATGTCGCCGTGCAGCCCGGCCGCCAGGCCATCACCGCGGTGTCGCTGGAACAGGTGCTGGCCTGGAACCCTGCGGTCATCATCACCCTCGACCCGCGCTTTCCCGCCCGTGCCGCGGCCGATCCGCTGTGGCGGGCGGTGGCGGCGGTGCGCAGCGGCCGGGTGCATGTGGCCCCCGCCCTGCCCTTCGGCTGGATCGATTCGCCGCCCGGCATCAACCGCCTGATCGGCCTGCGCTGGCTGGCCGCCATCCTGCATCCCGGGCTGGTGCGGATCGACATGCGGGCCGAGGCGCGGCGCTTCTACCGCCTGGCCTATCACCTCGACCTCGACGAGGCCGCCCTCGACCGGCTGCTCGGGGGCTGAGCTTGCGCCTTGCCGCCATTGCCGCCGTGCTGCTGGCCTGCCTTGCCGGGCTCGCCGTCGGTCCCTACCGGCTGACCGCCGGCGCCCTGCTGGCGGGGGAGCCGGCGGCCCTGGCGGTGTTCTGGAACCTGCGGCTGCCGCGCGTCGCCGCCGCGCTTCTGGTGGGCGCCGCGCTGGCCGCCGCCGGGGCGGCCTATCAGGCGAGCTTCCGCAACCCGCTGGTGTCGCCGGACATCCTGGGCGCCTCGGCCGGGGCCAGCCTGGGCGCCATACTGGGCATCTTCCTGTCGCTGCCGGTCGGCGGCATCCAGGCCCTGGCCTTCCTGGGCGGCATCGCCACGGTGGCGCTGGTCACGCTGATCGCCGGCGCCGTGCGCGCCCATGAGCCGACCCTGGTGCTGGTGCTGGCCGGCGTGGTGGTGGGTGCCTTCGCCGGTGCCGCGGTGTCGCTGCTGAAGGTACTGGCCGATCCCTACAACCAGCTTCCGGCCATCACCTTCTGGCTGCTCGGCGGGCTTTCCGGGGTGACGCTCGCCGATGCCGGGGCGGTCCTGCCGGCGGTGCTGGCCGGCAGCCTGGCGCTGCTGCTGCTGCGCTGGCGGATCGACGCGCTGAGCCTTGGCGACGAGGAGGCGGCCGCCCTTGGCGTGCCGGTCGCCCGCCTGCGGCTGGCGGTGATCGCGGCAGCGACGCTGCTGACCGCGGCCGCCGTGTCGCTGGCTGGCGTGATCGGCTGGATCGGGCTGATCGTGCCGCATGCCGCAAGGCTGATCGCCGGCCCCTCCGCCGCCCGGCTGCTGCCGCTCGCCATGCTGCTCGGCGGCGGCTTCCTGGTCGCCATCGACATTGCGGCCCGCGGCCTCGCCCGCACCGAGGTGCCGCTTGGCATCCTTACCGCCGTGATCGGCGGCCCGGTGTTCCTGTGGCTGCTGGCGCGGCGATGACGCCCGCCGGGAATGGGCTGCTGGCCGAGTGGCTGGCGGCAGAGGGGCTGGCCGTGGGCTATGGCTCGCGGCGGGTGGCCGGGCCGCTCGACCTGCGGCTGGCACCGGGGGAGCTGGTGTGCCTGCTCGGCCCCAATGGCTGCGGCAAGACCACGCTGATGCGCACCCTGCTCGGCCTGCTGCCGCCGCTGGCGGGGACGGTCAGCCTGGCCGGGCGGGCCCTTGCCGGGCTGCCCCGGCGCGAGG
>CAZEQG010000568.1:0-2011 GCA_964514295.1 uncultured Alphaproteobacteria bacterium | reverse complement strand
AGGGCCGGCCTTGGCCTGGGGGGTGCTCGGCGGGCTGCTGACCGCCATGCTGGCGACCGGCGCGGTGCTGGGTGCCGCGCTCGGCCTCACCGGCTTCGCCATCCTGTGGCTGTTTGCCGATGGCGCCACCCAGTTCGGCGTGCAGGCGGTATGGAACACCTTTAACGAGTTCACGCTGACCGCCATCCCGCTGTTCATCCTGCTGGGCGAGCTTCTGGTGGCAAGCGGGCTTGCCGCCGGCGTCTACCAGGCGATGGCGCCGGTTTTCGCCCGCCTGCCCGGCGGCCTCCTGCACACGAATGTGGCGGTGTGCACGGTGTTCGGGGCGGTCAGCGGCTCTTCCATCTCGGTGGCCGCGGCGGTCGGCTCGGTCGCCTATCCCGAACTGTCGAAGCGCGGCTATGACCGGGCCGCGGTGATCGGCAGCCTGGCCGGCGGCGGCACGCTCGGCCTGCTGATCCCGCCAAGCCTCAGCCTGCTGATCTATGGCGCCATCACCGAAACCTCGATCGGCAAGCTGTTCCTTGCCGGGGTGGTGCCGGGCCTGCTGGCGGCGGTGGGGTTCATGGCCTGGATCGCCTGGGCCGCCCGCCGCGATCCCCGGCTGGCGCCCGAGCCGGGCCCGGCGATGCCGATCGGCCGGGCCCTGCTGGGGCTGCTGCGCATCTGGCCGCTGATGGTGCTGATCGCCAGCGTGCTGGGCACGCTGTTCGCCGGGCTTGCGACACCGACCGAGGCGGCCGGGGCCGGGGTGGCGGCGGCGCTTGCCATCGGCTTCTGGTTCGGCGGGCTGACCTGGCGCGGCGTCGGGGAGGCGCTGCTGGCGACCGTGCGCACCTTCGCGGTGATCGCCATGGTGTTCATGGGCGCGATCGTGCTGGCCCAGTCGATCAGCGTGCTGGGGCTGCCGCAGCAGGTGCTGCGCACCGTCTCCGAGCTTGGCATCCCGCCGGTCGCGATGCTGGTGCTGGTGGTGGCGATCTATCTCGGCCTCGGCTGCATCTTCGACGGGCTGTCGATGATGATCATGACCCTGCCCGTGGTGTTCCCGCTGCTGACCGGGCTCGGCTACGACCCGATCTGGCTCGGCGTCGTCGTCACCATCATGATCGAGGTGGGCATGCTGACGCCGCCGGTCGGCATGAACCTGTTCGTGCTGGTCGGCCTGTCGGGCGGGCAGGTGCGGCTGGGCGACGCGGCGCGGGCCACCCTGCCCTACTGGCTTCTGCTGCTGGGGCTGGTGGCGGCGCTGACCCTTGTGCCGGGGCTGGCGACCGCCCTGCCCCGGCTGGCGATGGGATAGGAGAATGCCGATGCGCTATCTCGACCGGGCGCGCGCCGGCAGGCTGATGGCCGAGGATGGGCTGGACGCCCTGGTGCTGCTGTCGCCGGAGGGGTTTGCCTACGCCACCGGCGTGCCCGGCGGGCCGGCCTTCATGTGGCGGCGGGCGGGTGCCGCCGCCGCCCTGGTGCCGGCCGATCCCGGCATGGCCGATGCCGCCGTGGTCTACGACCTGCTGGCACCGCGCTTCCGCGCCGCCAGCACCATCGCCGATGTCCGCCAGCACCCGATCTGGGTCGAGACCGACGACCTCACCGGGCTCGACCACGGCAGCAACGACCCCGCCGCCATCCTGGCCGAGAACCACCGCCGGGCCGGCCGGGCGCCCGGCTTCCGCCGCCCCACCACCTTCGATGCCGCGGCCTGCTTTGCCCATCTGCGCGACCAGCTGGCCGAGCGCGGACTGCTGAAGGGGCGCATCGGGCTGGAATTCCACCTGCTGTCGGTCAGCGATCTGGCGGCGCTGAAGGCGGCGGTGCCCGAGGCCCAATGGGTCGATGGCAGCCGCACGCTGGCGCGCATCCGCATGGTGAAGACGGCGGACGAGATCGCCCATCTGCGCATGGCGGTGGAGCTGTCGGAGGCCGGCATCGAGGCGCTGGTGCGCGAAATCCGCCCCGGCGTGGCGCGCAGCGCGCTGGCCGCCGCCTGGCGGGCCGGGGTGGAGGG
>CAZEQG010000567.1:0-2011 GCA_964514295.1 uncultured Alphaproteobacteria bacterium | reverse complement strand
CCCGGCCGGCACCAGCAGCACCGCGGCCAGGGCCGCCCCGCCGGCCGCGCTCACCGGCGCTCCCCCCGGAAGCTGTCAAGCGCGCCGACATCCACCGTGTCGAAGCGCTCGCGGATGCGGAACAGGAAGATGCCGATGACGATGAAGGCGACCAGGATCGAGAAGGCGACGCTGATCTCCACCACCAGCGGCATGCCCTTGGCACCCGTCGCCGCCAGCACCAGCCCGTTTTCCAGCGACATGAAGCCAACCACCTGGCTGACCGCGTTGCGCCGGCTCACCATCATCAGCAGTCCCAGCAGCAGCACCGACAGCGCGAAGGCCAGGTCCTCGCGGGCCAGCGGGTCGGCCTCCGGTGTCACCCGCAGCATCAGCACCAGCGACAGCGCCACCACCCCCATGCCCGCCAGCATGGTCGGCCCGGTGCCGGCCACCGGCTCGACCGCCCGGTGGATGCCCAGGCGCCGGATGATGCGGTGCAGCGCCACCGGAATGACGATCGCCTTGAACACCAGGGCGATCAGCGCCGTGAGGTAGAGGTGGGGGGCGGCCTGCACATGCGCCTGCCAGGCAACGCACAGCGCCAGCACCACCGCCTGCAGCGCGAAGATGTTGAGGAGGGCCGACAGCCGGTCCTGATAGAGCAGCATGAAGCTGATCAGCACCAGCCCGCCCGCCAGCATATGCGCGATGTCGAAGACCAGCCCGCTCATCTCACAGGCTCCGCGACACGAACAGCAGCAGCGTGCCGAGCAGCGCCAGCATCAGCGCCGCCCCCAGGAAATCCGGCACGCGAAAGACGCGCATCTTGGCGACCGCGGTCTCGAACAGCGCCAGCACCATCCCGCACAGCGCGAGCTTGCCGAGATAGAGCCCGGCGGCCGCCGCCATCGCCGCCACCCCGGCGCCCGGCGCCGCCACGCTCCAGGGCAGGAACACGCAGCCGATCAGCGAGGCGTAGACCAGCAGCTTCACCATCGCTGCGAGTTCGATCAGCGCCAGATGGCGGCCGGAATATTCCAGCACCATCGCCTCGTGCACCATGGTGAGTTCCAGATGCGTCGCCGGGTTGTCGACCGGGATGCGCGCGTTCTCGGCGATCGCCACCATCAGCAGGGCTACCAGCGCCATGCCGAGCGACACCCTTAAGCCTACCTCCGGCTGGCTCATCATCGCCGCCATGGTGGAGAGCTGCGTCGATCCGGCGACCAGCGCCAGGGTGAAGACGATCAGCAGCATGGCCGGCTCGGCCAGCGCTGCAATCATCATCTCGCGGCTGGATCCGATGCCGCCGAAGGCGGTGCCGACATCCATGCCGGCCAGCGCCAGGAAGAAGCGGGCGGTGCCCAGCAGCGCCACGATGGCGATCAGATCCGCACTCCACGAGAACATGAGCCCGCCGGCGAAGGTGGGCACCAGGGCAGCGGCCACCCAGGTCGCGGCGAAGACAAGATAGGGCACGCCGGCGAACAGGAAGGAGGCGTTGTCTGCCAGCACCACCTCCTTGCGCAGCAGGCGTGCCAGATCGCGATAGGGCTGCAGCAGCGGCGGCCCGCGCCGGCGCAGCAGGCGCGCCTTCACCAGCCGCACGAAGCCGGTCAGCAGCGGCGCCAGCGCCAGCACCAGGGCCATCTGCAGGCCCTGCACCGCAAGGGCGGCGATCACGAGGCCACCGCCAGCGCCAGCAGCAGCGCCACCAGCGACAGGAACACCATCCCCAGATAGCGCCTGATGGTAAGGAACTGCAGATGGTTGAGCCGGTCGGCACCATGGCCGACCGCACCCGCCAGCCGGCTGTAGAGCCCGTCCCACACCGGATCCCTGAGCGTGACCGCAAAGCGCGCCGGCGCCAGATCGCCCGGCGCCGGCATCGCCACCTTCTCGCGGGCGCGAAGGGCAAGGCCGGCGAAGACGCGGCGGATCGGCTGGGCGAAGCTGGAGGCACTGTACTGCGCCGCCGGCACCGGCTGGTCGAAGCCGCAGGCCCAGGCCGGCGCACGCCGCGGCCGCG
>CAZEQG010000566.1:0-2021 GCA_964514295.1 uncultured Alphaproteobacteria bacterium | reverse complement strand
GGCGAGGTGGTGCGGATCGCCGCGCTGCGCCTTGCCGACCGGGTGGCCGGGCCGGACCGGCTGCCGGTCCATGGCCGGCTGTCCACCCATGTGCTGGACACCCACGCCGGCCGGCCCGCGGCCGGGGTGGCGGTGGAGCTGTGGGAGCTTCAGCCGGGCGATCAGGCGCGCCGCGTCGCCGCCGCGGTGACCAACGCCGATGGCCGCACCGATGCGCCGCTGATCGCCGGCAGGCCGGTGCCGATCGCGCGCTACGAGCTGCGCTTCGACATCGGCGCGCATTTCGCGCGTGCCGGCGCCGCCCTTGCCGATCCGCCCTTCCTTGGCCTGGTGCCGGTGCGCTTTGCCGTCGCCGAACCCGAGGGCCACTACCATGTGCCCCTGCTGGCCACGCCCTGGAGCTATGCCACCTATCGCGGCAGTTGACGCGCAATTGGGCAGGCGGCAGGAATGCCGGCCGCGGCGGAGCATGATCGCGGCGATGGCATAGGGCTTGCTGACAGGGTTGGAGCCTTCTTGCAGGGCGCGGACGCCCGCGGGGCGGTTGGTCAGGGAAACGGGAGAACGGGCAGATGATCGGCAGGATTCTTGGCACCGCGCTGGCGGTGGCGGCGCTCTCGGCCGCTCCCGCCCTGGCGCAGACCGCCGTGAAGTTCGCGCTGGACTGGAAGTTCGAGGGTCCGTCGGCGCCGTATTTCGTGGCCATCGACAAGGGCTACTACAAGGCCGAGGGGCTGGATGTGGCGATCGACAGCGGGCCGGGATCGGTGCAGGGCATCGCCCGGGTGGCCGCCGGGACCTATCCGCTCGGCTTCTTCGACATCAACTCGCTGGTGAAGTTCCGCGACCAGAACCCCGACAAGGCGGTGCAGGCGGTCGCCATGGTCTATGACCGGCCGCCCTTTGCCATCGTCACCCTGGCCAGGACCGGGATCGCCAAGCCGAAGGACCTGGAGGGCCGCATCCTCGGCGCCCCCGCCCCTGACGGCGCCTATGCCCAGTGGGCCGCCTTCGTGAAGCTGAACGGCATCGACGCCGCCAAGGTGAAGATCAACAACATCGGCTTCCCGGTACGCGAGCCGATGCTGGCGGCGGGCGAGGTCGACGCGATCACCGGCTTCTCCTTCTCCTCCTACTTCAACCTCCTGCAGAAGGGGGTGAAGGCGGAGGATATCCGGGTGATGCTGATGAGCGACTACGGCCTGGTGCTCTACGGCAACGCCATCATGGTGAACCCCGATTTCGCCAGGGCGAACCCCAAGGTCGTGGCCGGCTTCGTGAAGGCCACCATCAAGGGCATGATCGACACCGCCAGGGACCCCGAGGCGGCCATCGAATCGGTGATGAAGCGCAACGAGATCGCCGAGAAGCCGATCGAGCTTGCCCGGCTGAAGATGGCGCTGAAGGACAACATGGTCACCCCCTATGTGCGGGCGAACGGCTTTGGCGGGGTCGACATGGCGCGGCTCGCCGAATCGATCGAGCAGATCGCCGTGACCTACGACTTCAAGGCCCGGCCCAAGGCCGAGGACATCTTCAACCCCGCCTTCCTGCCCCCCGCCGCCGAGCGCATGCCCTGACCCCTCTCCCCCTCCCACGGGCCCAAGCCGCGGCGGACTGCGAGGGTGGAGGCAGCGTCGCCAAAGAGCGCCCCCTCAGCCGCCTCATGGTGAGCCCGTCGAACCATGAGGCGCGGCACCGCCGGTGCGGCCGCCTCGCCCTTCGACGGGCTCAGGGTGAGGCGGAATGGGAGGGTGGGGGCAGCGTCGCCAACAAGCTCGGTCCCCCCAGTCGCCTCATGGTGAGCCCGTCGAACCATGAGGCGCGGCACCGTCCGTGCGGCCGCCTCGCCATTCGTCTGGCTCAGGGTGAGGCGGAGTGGAGGGGTGGGGGCAGCGTCACCACTGATCTTCGCCCTCCCAGTCGTCTCATGGTGAGCCCGTCGAACCATGAGGCGCCCCACCGCCCGTGCGGCCGCCTCCCCCTTCGACGGGCTCAGGGTGAGGCGGAGTGGAGGGGCG
>CAZEQG010000565.1:0-2023 GCA_964514295.1 uncultured Alphaproteobacteria bacterium | reverse complement strand
CGCGCCGTCACCTCGCCGTCGCGCTTGGCCGCCGTCGCCTGGGCCGCGGCCGCCACTTCGGCGACCGCCGCCTGGGCCTTCGCCCGCGCCGCCGACAGCGCCTCCTCGTAGGAGCGCATCACGCCCTCGGCCTCCGCCTTCAGGCTCTGCGCCCGGTCGAGATCGGCACCGATGCGGGTGGCGCGATCCTCCAGCACCTGCTCGACACGCGGCAGCGCCACGCGCGACATCACCAGATAGAGGACCACGAAGCTGACGATCAGCCAGAACACCTGGCCGGGAAAGCTCGCGACGTCGAGCTGCGGCATGGCGCCGCCGCCCGCCGCCTGTGCGGGCCCGGCGGCAACCACCGCCAGGGCCGCGACAAGGGCAAGGATGCGCTGCATCAACCGATCTCCGCCGGTAGCGGCCGAGATCAGGTGAACAGGATCAGGAACGCGATCAGCAGGGCGAACAGCGCAACCGCTTCCGTCAGCGCGAAGCCCAGGATGCCGATGCCGAACACTTCCTGGCGGGCCGCCGGATTGCGCGCGATCGAGGCGATCAGGGTGGAAAAGATGTTGCCGATGCCGACACCGACACCCATCAGCGCGATGACCGCAAGGCCGGCACCGATCATCTTGGCCGCAGCGAGTTCCATGGTTCAGATCCCTTGCTTGACGTTGGTTCGAAAGACGGCCGCGAACGGCCGGGGCTTCAGTGAAGGTCGATGGCGTCCTTCAGGTACAGGCAGGTCAGGATGGTGAAGACATAGGCCTGCAGCACCGCGACCAGGATTTCGAAGGCGGTCAGCGCCACATTCACCGCCAGCGGCGCCACCCCGAACACGCCCATGGCCACGGTGAAGCCGGCGAACACCTTCAGCATGGTGTGGCCGGCCATCATGTTGGCGAACAGGCGGATGGACAGGCTGACCGGCCGCGCCAGGTAGCTCAGCACCTCGATCGGGATCAGCAGCGGAGCCATCGCGATCGGCGCGCCCTGCGGCATGAAGAAGGAGAAGAAGTGCAGCCCGTGGCGCACCAGCGCCAGCACGGTGACGCCGACGAACACGATCATCGCCAGCGTGAAGGTGACGATGATGTGGCTGGTGAAGGTGAAGCTGTAGGGGATCATGCCCCAGAGATTGCCGAACAGGATGAACATGAACAGCGAGAACACGAAGGGGAAGAACGGACGCCCCTCCGGCCCGACATTCTCTTTCACCATGTTGGCGATGAATTCATAGGCCATCTCGGCCGCCGACTGCAGGCGGCCCGGCACCAGCGCCCGGCCGCGCATGCCATAGAGCATGAAGCCGGCCGACACCGCGACCGCACCGGCCATGAACAGCGCCGAGTTGGAGAAGGACAGGTCAAGCCCGCCGACATGCAGCGGCACCAGCGGCTTGATCTGGAACTGCTCGAGCGGTCCGGCCACGCGTCACATCCCCCGGGTCAGCGGCGATCCCCGCCATCCTTCTCCCCCTGCGGGCGGTAGCCGGGGCGCATGCCCAGCCCCATCGCCACGCGGTAGACGTTGAGGAATCCCGCCCCAGCGCCCAGGAAGAAGAACAGCACCATCATCAGCGGGGCCGTGCCCAGCCAGGCATCCAGCAGATAGCCGAACCCGATCCCCACGACCAGGGCCGCCACCAGCTCGACGCCGATGCGGAAGGCCCAGCCCATCGGTGACTGCGGGCGATCATCGGCCCCCTTCGGCGCATCCTTGCCCGCCGCGACGCGCGCCTTCCTCAGGCGGGCTTCGAAATCGGCGGAGGATGGGTCGCTCTCGGGCGTCTTCTCACTCACGCGGCACACGAAATCCGGGCCCTCGGCAGGCTTCCGCCGAAAGCGGGCGCACCCTATCCACCACCCCCGGGGCTGTCAAGCCGGACTCGCCGCCCGCCTTCGCGGTTGCGAAAGCCGCCCCGCGCAGGCGCCGCCCGCCTCAGGCGGCCCGGCCGCCCTGCGGCCGCAGCGTCTCGATCCAGACCGCGGTCTTGATCGAGACGCTGCAGGCGCTGGGCGCGCAGGTCCGCTGG
>CAZEQG010000564.1:0-2029 GCA_964514295.1 uncultured Alphaproteobacteria bacterium | reverse complement strand
TCCCGCTCTTTCTCGGTGAGATCGACGAAGGTGCCGCCGATCTGGCGCAGGCCGAGCCGCAGGGCATGGGCGGTGCGCATGTCGCCGGCCATGCCGGCGTGGCGGGGATGGGGGGCAAGCGGCGGCGCCGGCTCCAGGCTGCAGTCCCAGGCCGAGGCGTTCACGTCCGGCGGGCGGATCTCCACCCCATGCTCTGCCGCGTCGCGGATGATCTGGGCCGGGGCGTAGAAGCCCATGGGCTGGGCGTTCAGCAGGGCGGCGGCAAAGACATCGGGATAGCGGCATTTCACCCAGGCCGAGGCATAGACCAGCAGCGCGAAGCTGGCGGCATGGCTTTCGGGGAAGCCGTATTCCCCGAAGCCCTCGATCTGGCGGAAGCAGGAGTCGGCGAAGTCCGGCGCATAGCCGCGGGCGATCATGCCGTCGATGAACTTGGCCTTAAGGGTGCCGATCGTGCCAACCCGCCGGAAGGTGGCCATGGCGCGGCGCAGCCGGTCGGCCTCGGGCGGGGTGAAGCCGGCGGCGACGATGGCGATCTGCATCGCCTGCTCCTGGAACAGCGGCACGCCGAGCGTGCGCTTCAGCACCGCCTCCAGCGCGGCCGAGGGGTAGCTCACCGCCTCCAGCCCCTGCCTGCGCTTCAGATAGGGATGCACCATGCCGCCCTGGATCGGCCCCGGGCGCACGATCGCCACCTCGATCACCAGATCGTAGAAGCTGTCGGGCGCCAGCCGCGGCAGCATGGTCATCTGGGCCCGGCTCTCGACCTGGAAGACGCCGACCGAATCGGCACGGCGCAGCATGGCGTAGACCCGCGGATCCTCCTTCGGCAGGCTGGCCAGGGTCAGCCGGCCGGCCTCGGGATAATGCGCCGCGATCAGGTCGAAAGCCTTGCGCAGGCAGGTGAGCATGCCAAGGCCGAGCAGGTCGACCTTCAGGATGCGCAGCGCCTCCAGATCCTCCTTGGCCCATTCGATGACGGTGCGCTCGGCCATCGCCGCGTTCTGGATCGGCACGATGTCGTCCAGCCGATCGCGGGTGATGACGAAGCCGCCGACATGCTGCGACAGATGCCGGGGAAAGCCCCGCAGCTCGCGGGCCAGCGCGATGCAGGCCAGAAGCCTGCCATCCCCGGCATCGAGGCCGAGGGCGGCAAGATCGGCCGGCGTCACCTCCTCCTTCCACCATTGCTGGGTGCGGGTGAGGGCGGCGATGACATCCTCGGAATAGCCGAACACCTTGCAGACGTCGCGCAGCGCGCTGCGCCCGCGATAGCAGATCAGCGTGGCGGCCAGCGCGGCACGGTCGCGGCCGTACTTGGCATAGACGTACTGGATCGCCTCCTCCCGGCGCTCATGCTCGAAATCGACGTCGATGTCGGGCGGCTCGTTGCGCTCGCTCGACACGAAGCGGTCGAACAGCAGGGAGAAGACGGCGGGGTCCACCTCGGTGATGCCCAGGCAGAAGCAGATGGCGGAATTGGCCGCCGAGCCCCGGCCCTGGCAGAGGATGCCGCGCTCCTCCCGGGCGAAGCGCACGATGTCGGCGACGGTGAGGAAATAGGGGGCGTAGCCCAGCCCGGCGACGATGGCGAGTTCACGCTCCAGGGCCTGGCGCACGCTCTCGGGCACGCCGCCGGGATAGCGCCGGGCCGCCCCCTGCCAGGTCAGCGCCTCCAGCGCCGCCTGGGCCGAGGCGTGGCCGGTCACCGTCTCCTGCGGATACTGGTAGCTGATCTGGTCGAGCGTGAAGGTGATGCCGGCGAGAAACGCCTGCGTCTGCCCGACAGCTTCGGGAAGGTCGCGGCACAGCCGGCGCATCTCCGCCGCGTCCTTCAGGTGCCGCTCGGCATTGGCGGCGAGCAGGCGGCCGGCCGCCGCCAGGCTAACCCCCTCGCGCACGCAGGTCAGCACGTCCTGCAGCGCCCGGCGCCCGGGCAGATGGTACAGCGGCTCGGTGGTGGCCAGAAGCCGGGCGCCGCCGGCCGCCGCCAACATTTGCGCCGACATTACATTGACTTGAGTGTTAT
>CAZEQG010000563.1:0-2029 GCA_964514295.1 uncultured Alphaproteobacteria bacterium | reverse complement strand
GCCGCCATGGCAAGGCGGCGCGGCAGGTCGCCGCCGCCGGCAATGATGCCGAGCCGGCGCGGCGCCGGCCCGTTGCCGTCAATCGGCATCGCCTCCCTTGGGCTGGCACAGGCCATGGCTCGACCCGGCGCGCGCGAAGGCAACGATGTCCATCACCGGCTCGTGGCTCTCGAACAGCGCCACCACGTCGGCCAGCCGCTCGGCCAGCGTACCCTCGTCGGCGAACATCTGCCGGTAGGCGGCGCGCAGGGCGTGGATCGCCTCGCGGTCAAATCCGCGCCGCTTCAGCCCCACCAGGTTGAGGCCGGTCAGCCGCGCCCGCTCGCCATTCACCAGCCCATAGGGGATGACGTCCTGTTCCACCCCCGACATGCCGCCGATCATCGCGTGCTTGCCGATGCGGCAGAACTGCAGCACGGCCGACAGCCCGCCAATGATCACATAGTCGCCAACCTGGACATGGCCGGCGAGGGTGGCGTTGTTGGCCAGGATCACATGGTCGCCGACCGTGCAGTCATGCGCCACATGCGCCCCCACCATGAACAGGCAGTGGCTGCCGACGCGGGTTGTCATGCCGCCGCCGGCGGTGCCCGGGTTCATGGTGACGTGCTCGCGGATCACGTTGTCGCAGCCGATCTCCAGCCGCGACGGCTCGCCGGCATATTTCAGGTCCTGCGGGGCAAGGCCGATCGAGGCGAAGGGGAAGATGCGGGTGCGCGCACCGATGCTGGTGTGCCCGCCGACCACGACATGGGCGACAAGCTCCACGCCCTCGCCCAGCACCACCTCGGGCCCGACCACGCAATAGGGGCCGATGCGCACGCCATCGCCCAGCCGCGCCGCCGGATCGACCACCGCGGTGGGGTGGATCTCGGCCATCACTTGTCCAGGATCATCGCCGCGAAGGTGGCTTCGGCGCTGACCTTGCCATCCACCTTGGCGGTGCCGGCAAACTTCCACACCGAGCCGCGCGACTGCTCCTTCACCACCTCGATGCGGAGCTGGTCGCCCGGCACCACCGGGCGGCGGAAGCGGGCCCGGTCGATCGACATGAAGTAGACCAGCTTGCCATGCGCGGTCGGGCCGAGGGTGCGCACCACCAGCACGGCCGCCGTCTGCGCCATGGCCTCGATGATCATCACCCCCGGCATCACCGGGCGGCTGGGGAAATGGCCGGCAAAGAAGCCCTCGTTGATGGACACGTTCTTGATGCCGACGGCGCTCTCGCCGACCTTCACTTCCACCACCCGGTCGATCAGCAGCATCGGGTAGCGATGCGGGATCAGTTCCATGATGCCGGCGATGTCGATCACCTCGCCGGTGGCACTTTCTGCTGCCTGCACGTCGTTCATTGTTCCTTGCCCCGTCGCCCCGACTGAAGCTTCAGCCACGCCACCTGGCGGCGCCACTCGCGGATCGGCACCGCCGGATAGCCTCCCATCGCCGTCCCCGCCGGAATGTCGGCGTGAACGCCGCTCTTGGCCGCCACCATCACCCCGCTGCCCAGCGTGACATGGCCGGCGACCCCCACCTGCCCGGCCAGGGTCACGAAATCGCCCAGCCGTGTGCTGCCCGAAATACCAACCTGCGCAACGATGACGCAACCGCGTCCAAGCACCACGTTGTGGCCGATCTGCACCAGATTGTCGATCATGCAGCCGGGGCCGATCACCGTGTCGGGGCCGCTGCCGCGGTCGATCGTGCTGCCGGCGCCGATCTCGCAGTCCTCGCCGATCACCACCCGGCCGAGCTGGGGCACCTTCACATGGCCCGAGGGATCGGGATCGAAGCCGAAGCCGGGCTGGCCGATCAGCGCGCCCGGATAGATCACCGTGCGGGCGCCGACCAGGGCGTGGCTGACCACCGCATTGGCGCCCACCCGGCAGGCATCGCCCAGCACCACGCCCTCGCCGATCACCGCCCCGCTGCCGATCCGGCAGCCGGCGCCGAGCCGCGCCCGGGCCCCCACCACGGCCGCCGCCTCGATCCGGCAGGCTGGCCCGCAGGCGTTCGGCGGTCTGGATCAGGC
>CAZEQG010000562.1:0-2039 GCA_964514295.1 uncultured Alphaproteobacteria bacterium | reverse complement strand
CGCCCCGACGGCCGCCCGGCCGCCGGCCAGCCGATGCTGCGCACCATGGCGCGCCGGCACGGCCAGTCCGCCATCGACTACTGGCTGTCGCTGCGCGCCGCCGCCACGGTGCCGCTGCCCTTCGAGGGGACAACAGCATGAGAGCGCGCCACGCGGTGACCGTCGAGGTGGCGCGGGCCGCCGCCTGGAGGCTGCGGCTGCACGTCAAGCTGGATGATGGATACCTGATGTCCCGCGAATGCGTCGCCATCCCGGAGCTTGTGGTCTGTCAGAGGCGGTCCGGCACCACGTGCCAGGTCAGTTGGACCGTCCATGGTTCAGACCGCATCTTCGACCGTCTCGACGATGCGATCGAGGAGGTCAACTGGCAGCGGGCGGCGCCATTCACGCTGGGCGAGGGGGCGGTGTGACCAGCCGCTTGCCGCTCCTCGATCTCGCCTGCGCGCTGCGTCGCTGCCGCACCCGGCGGCGGCCCGGCCCGCGCGACTGGGACCGGGTATGGCGCGCCGTCCACGCGATCGCGGGCCTGACCCCGGATCAGCTCGTTGTTCACAGCACATTCAATGGCGCTGGAAGCGCCATTGAAAGGGACCCGCTGGCCTGGCTGCAGGCGGCCCTCGATGCCTGCGGCGCCGCCGGCATCACCATCCACCAGGTCGCCGCCTGCCGCTTCCGCGGCGCCAGGCTCGACGTGCTGATCGGGAGGGACTGACCATGACCGCTACCGCCCCCGCCGATCCCCGCCGCAAGGCGGAGATCGGCAAGATCAAGATCGGCGCCAAGTCGATGGCACTGGACGACGATGCCTACCGCGCCCTGCTGCAGCGCCTGACCGGCCGCACTTCTGCGGCCGAATTGTCAGCCGGCGAGCGTGCCGCGGTGCTGGACGAGATGCAGCGCCTGGGGGCGTTCGGCGCCAGCGCCCGCCGCCCGGGCCAGCGCCACCTGCAGAAGGTCCGCGCGCTGTGGGCCTCGCTCTACAATCTGGCCGCGATCGACAGTGACGCGGGCGCCGCGCTGGACGCCTTCGTGCGCCGCCAGACCGGCGTCGACCGCGCGGTGTGGCTGCGCGCGGGCCAGGCGGCGGCAGTGATCGAGGCGCTGAAGGCGATCGGCGCCCGCCACGGCTGGACCGTCCCGGCCGATCCGACCGAGGCCAAGCGCGCCCTGATCCGCGCCCAGATAGCCCGGTTGTCATCAATCCACGCCGATCTGCCGGGCTGGGTGCGGCCGCTTGACGAGTACGGCGACCAGGACCTGGACGCCATCGCCACCGGTCTCGGCCGCCGCCTGCGGGCGGCGCTGGCGGCGCGCTGATGCCTGAGAGCGCCCCCGACATCGCCGCCCAGGTCGACCGGATGTCCCGCGAGGAGCTGCTCTATCTGGCGGCCGATGGGCAGTGGACCCCCCGCCAGATCGCCTTCGCGCGCTGGCGCGCGGCGTGTCGGGCGGCTGATGCCGCCGGCGCAAGGTACATGGCGGCGCTGCGGGCGACCGGGGCAGTGCTGGCCGGTCTGGCAGGCGACCAGCCATACACGCCGGCCCGCCAGCTCGAATATGCGACGGCGCGCCTCACCGAGGACCGGCTGCGGCGCGCCGAAGAGCGCGCCCGCCGGCGGGAGCAGCGCCTCTGGGCCGAATACCGGGCGCTGGTGGACTGAGTGAGCGCCGGCGCGCCCACCGATGCCGCCCTGCCGGGCGTGCTGGCCGAGGTGGCCCGCCTGACATCACCGGAGGTCGCTGTCGCCATCGCGCGACGCTTCGGCGGCCAACGGCGCTACATCCACCCCGATCCGCCAGCCGATCATCCACTGTCGCGACTGGTCGGCCTCGCCGCCGCCCGGGTGATCGGCCGCCATCTCGGCCGCGAGACGGTGGAATGGCCCAGCGCCAAGGCGTATCTGCACTGGTGGGATGCCCGCCGGCTGCGGGCGGAGGGTCTGTCACACGCCGATATCGCCGCCCGGCTGGATCTGTCGCAGCGCCGGGTGCGCGCGCTGCTGGCCGGCCTGCCGCGCGGCGAGGCCGCGCCGCGGCCG
>CAZEQG010000561.1:0-2039 GCA_964514295.1 uncultured Alphaproteobacteria bacterium | reverse complement strand
CGCCCGCGACCTCGCCGGGCCGCTCGCCCCGCTCGCCGCCGGGCCGGCCCCCTTCGAGATGCTGGTGCACCGCCGCTACAATCCGGAGATCATCACCGCCTACAACGTGGTGCCCGGGCTGATCGGCACCATCCTGACCATGACCATGGTGATGATGACCTCGATCGCCATGACCCGCGAGCGCGAGCGTGGCACCTACGAGACGCTGCTGTCGACCCCGGCGCGGCCGATCGAGGTGATGCTGGGCAAGATCACGCCCTATGTGGTGATCGGCTACATCCAGGTCGGCGTCATCCTGGTCGCCTCGCGGCTGCTGTTCGCGGTGCCGATGGAAGGCAGCCTCGCCCTGCTGTCGCTGGCGCTGGTGCTGTTCATCGCGGCCAATCTCGCCATCGGCTTCACCTTCTCGACCCTTGCCCGCACCCAGATGCAGGCGCTCCAGATGTCGATCTTCTTCTTCCTGCCCTCGATGCTGCTGTCGGGCTTCATGTTCCCCTTCCGTGGCATGCCGGGCTGGGCGCAGGCGATCGGCGAATGCCTGCCGCTGACCCATGTCCTGCGCATCGTCCGCGGCATCATGCTGAAGGGCAACGGCCTCGCCGAAGTGGCGCCCAGCCTGTGGCCGCTCGCCGTCATCCTGGTCCTGGTGACGTCGCTGGCCATGCTCCGCTATCGTCGCACCCTCGACTGACGGAAGGGTTCCCATGGCTGTGCACGAAGCGACCGTCGCCGGCGTCGCCGAACGTCTCTACCGCGCCTTTGCCGATGGCCAGCGCATCGCCCCGGTGCGCCACGAGCTTGGGGGCGATCCGGCCGCCGCCTATGCCGTGCAGCAGCGCAATGTCGGGCAGTGGGAGCGGGCCGGCCGCCGCCGCGCCGGCGCCAAGGCGGGGCTGACCCTGCCGGCCCTGATGGCCCGCATGGAGGCGCGCGAGCCGGCCTGCGGCGTGATCTTCGCCGACAGCATCCTGGGCGACGGCGAGGCCATTCCCGCCGCCCGGCTGTTCGAGCCCAGGCTGGAGGTGGAGGTGGCCTTCATCCTGGGGCGGGATGTGACGCTGGAGCGGCCGGGCGTGGTCGACATGATCCGCGCCGTCGACTGCGTGGTGCCGGCGATCGAGGTGCCGCAGCGCCGCTATGCGGGCGACGATCTGCGGGCGGTCGACCTGATCGCCGACAACACCGCCGCCGGTTTCGTGCTGGTGGGCACGCCGGCGCGTCCGCTGGCGGCGGTGGCGCTGGACCGCTGCGCGGCCGTGCTGCGCTGCAACGGCCAGGAGATCGCCCGCGGCGAGGCCCGCAACGTCTACGGCAACCCGATGAACGCCCTGGTCTTCACCGCCCGGCACATGGCCGCGCGCGGCCTGCCGCTGCGCGAAGGCGACCTGGTGATGAGCGGCTCCCTGGTGCCGGTGCATGGCTGCGCCATCGGCGACCTGGTCGATGCCGAGATCGAGGGGCTGGGCCGTGTCGGCGGCATCGTCGGCGGCTGAGCGGCGCCCCTTCGCAGGGTGAGTGCCGCCGACATCCTGCGCGGCACGGCGCGCCTGCTGATCGACCTCGGCTATGCGCCGGTGCCGGAGTTCACGCTTGCCAGCGGCCGGCGGGTGGACCTGATGGCGGCCAACGCCGCCGGCCTGCTGCTGGTGGTGGAGATCAAGTCGTCGGTCGCCGACTTTCGCGCCGACCGCAAATGGCATGAGTATCTGGACTACTGCGACCGCTTCTGCTTCGCCGTGGACGCCGCCTTCCCGCAGGACCTGCTGCCGGCCGATGCCGGGCTGATCGTTGCCGACCGCTACGGCGGCGAACTGCTGCGCGAAGGTCCGCAACGGCCGCTGGCGCCGGCGCGGCGGCGGGCACTGACCCTGCAGCTTGCCCTGGCGGCCGCCCAGAAGCTGTGGCGCGACGCGGCGCTGCCGCCGGGGTGAGTGGCGCCTGCGGCTTGCGGCGCCGATGGCGAATCGCGTGCATCGGATGGGATTTGGATGCCCCATCGGTGGAACCACCTGCGGAATCGAATCTTTGCATGTCGACGA
>CAZEQG010000560.1:0-2056 GCA_964514295.1 uncultured Alphaproteobacteria bacterium | reverse complement strand
CGCCGCCGCATTCCAGGCGGCCGCGCGGCTGGGGGCCGGATGGTGCTGCATCTCGGCGGCGATGGCCGCCTCCGCGATGACCACGCCGTTGAGGCTGACGACCTGGGGGGCCGCGTCCATGCCTGCCGCCATCGCCGCCTCACTCCGCCGGGGCGAGCGGCGCGCGCCGGCTGCGCACCACCTGGTAGCCCGGCCGCCAGAGATAGCGCAGCGGCACGCTCAGCATGTGCACCAGGCGGGTGAAGGGGAACACCAGCAGGATCGTCAGGCCGAGGAAGAGATGGGCCTTGAACAGCGGATGCACGTCGCGCACATGGCTGGCCGCCGCGGCATCGAGGGTGAAGATGCCTTGCGCCCAGGACATGAACTTCACCATCTCGTGCCCGTCCATATGGCCGAGCGACAGCGGGATGGTGGCGAGCCCGAGCAGGAGCTGGACATAGAGCAGCACCAGGATGGCAATGTCGGAGAAGGCCGATGTCCGGCGGATGCGCGGGTCGAACAGCCGGCGGTGCAGCAGCATGCTGGCCCCCGCCAGGCAGACCACGCCGGCAACCCCGCCCACCACGATCGCCATCGCCTGCTTGAAGCCGTGGCTGATGCCGAGGGCGTCGAACACCTGGATCGGTGTCAGCAGGCCGACCAGATGGCCGAAGAACACCACCAGGATGCCGAGGTGGAACAGCAGCGAGCCGGCCACGAGCTGGCGCCGCCGCAGGAGCTGGCTGGAGCCGGAGCGCCAGGTATAGGGTTCGCGGTCGTAGCGGAGCACGCTGCCGAGGGCGAGCACGGCCAGCGCGATATAGGGATAGATCCCGAAAAGCGCCGTGTTGACGTAGTCGGCCATTGCAAATCCTCCCTAGCTAGCGCCGGCGGCCATCCGCCGCAGCATCCGCGCGGTCTGCGCGCAGCTCCCGTCATTGCCGGGGGCCGGGCCGAAGGTGACGGCCGCCTCCTCCCAGCTCCGGTCAAGCGCGGCCAGATCGGCCGGGTCGTCATCGGGCGCGGCCCGCGCCTCGGCCAGTCGTTCGGCGGACACGCTGCCCTCGGCCAGCGCCTCCAGCCCCGCCAGCACCGCCGCATAGTCGCTGCCGCGCCGCTCCAGCCGCTCGCGCAGCGCCGCCAGCACATGCAGCGGCTGGGCGAGCAGCGCCCGCGCCTCGGCCAGCGGCCGCAGCGCCAGGAACTCCAGGAACAGCGGCAGGAAATCGGGCAGCTCGGAGGCCGCTATCTCCAGCCCATGCCCGGCATAGAGCGCCTGGAGATCGACCATCGCCTGGCCGCGGTCGCGGCTTTCGCCATGGACATGCTCGAACAGGTGCAGCGACAGCGAGCGCGTGCGGTCGAACAGCAGCACATAGCGTTCCTGCAGGTCATAGAGGTCGCGGACGGCCATCTGGTCGAGCAGGCGGTAGAGCCCGGGATGGCGGCGCTCCGGCAGCAGCCCCTCGCCGGCCAGGGCCGCGCGCAGGGCCGGGGCCTCGCCCTGCAGCTCGGCCGTGGGATAGGAGAGCAGCAGCGACAGCACCTTGAAGGTTCGGATCATCAGAACACCTCCGTGGGCGTGGTGACGGTGCGGCGCCGGGGGGCGGCGAACAGGTCGCCCGCCGAGTTGCCGCCCGAACAGCCATTGCCGAAGCTGAAGCCGCAGGAGCCGCGGACCTCGTAGGCATCCTCGCCGATCTCGCGATGGGCGGTCGGGATAACGAAGCGGTCCTCGTAGTTGGCGATCGCCATCACATGGTACATCGCCTCGATATCGGCAGGCGTCAGCCCGACCCGGGCGGCCACGGCCTCGTCGATCACGCCCTCAACCGTCTTGGCGCGCATGTAGGCGCGCATCGCCAGCATCCGCTCCAGCGCCAGGGCAACCGGCTCCTCCTTCCCGGCGGTCAGCAGATTGGCCAGGTATTTCAGCGGAATGCGCAGGCTGCGGACGTCCGGCATGGCTCCGTCGAGGCCGATCTTGCCGGCCTCCGCCGCCGACTGGATCGGCGACAAGGGCGGCACGTACCAGACCATCGGCAGGGTGCGGTATTCGGGATGCAGCGGGAAG
>CAZEQG010000559.1:1169-2059 GCA_964514295.1 uncultured Alphaproteobacteria bacterium | reverse complement strand
CGCCACGGCCGAGGCGCTCGATGGCGAGATGGCCGAGCGCATCGCCCGCCACCGGGCCGAGCGCGGGCCGCGCTGGACGACGCTGGAAGCCCCGCTCGACCTGGCGGGCGCCCTGGCACAGGCGGGCGGGCCGGCGCTGGTCGACTGCCTGACGCTGTGGCTCAGCAACCTGATGCTGGCCGGGCGCGATGTCGATGCGGAGGCGGAACATCTTGTCGCGGCGCTGCGCGCGGCAGCCCATCCGGTGATACTGGTATCCAACGAGGTGGGGCTGGGCATCGTGCCGGACAACGCGCTGGCACGGGAGTTTCGCGACCGGGCCGGGCGGCTGAACCAGGCGGTGGCCGCCGCCGCCGGCCGGGTGGTGTTCATCGCCGCCGGCCTGCCGCTGGTGCTGAAGGGGGATGGATGACGTCGCGCGCGCTGATGATCCAGGGCACCGGATCGGATGTCGGCAAGTCGCTGCTGGTGGCCGGGCTGTGCCGGCTGGCCCGGCGGCGGGGCCTGCGCGTCCGGCCCTTCAAGCCGCAGAACATGGCCAACAACGCCGCCGTCGCCGAAGGCGGCGAGATCGGCCGGGCCCAGGCGCTGCAGGCGCTGGCCTGCGGCGTGCCGCCCAGCGTGCACATGAACCCGGTGCTGCTGAAGCCGCAATCCGACATCGGCGCCCAGGTGGTGGTGCAGGGCCGGGTGCGCGGCAACGCCCGGGCGGCGCAGTACCAGGCGATGAAGCCGGGGCTGCTGGGGGCGGTGCTGGAGAGCTTCGCCCATCTCCGCGCCGAGGCCGACCTGGTGCTGGTGGAGGGCGCCGGCAGCCCGGCCGAGGTCAACCTGCGGGCCGGCGACATCGCCAACATGGGCTTTGCCACGGCGGCCGGGGTGCCGGTGAT
>CAZEQG010000559.1:0-1146 GCA_964514295.1 uncultured Alphaproteobacteria bacterium | reverse complement strand
TGATCGCCGCCCCGGTCGGGACCCAGGCGCCGCTGGCCGAGGCGGAGCGGGCGCTGGTGCGCGGCTTCATCGTGAACCGCTTCCGCGGCGATCCGGCGCTGTTCGCCGAGGGCGTGCGGATCGTGGAAGCGCACACCGGCTGGCGCGGCCACGGCATCCTGCCCTACCTGTCGGCGGCGTCGGCGCTGCCGGCGGAGGATGCGGCCGGGCTCGGCCGCGGGCGCGGCCAGGCGGCGGGCGAGGGCGTGCACATCGCGGCCCTGAGGCTGCCCCGAATCGCCAATTTCGACGATCTTGACCCCCTGCGCCTGGAGCCCGGCGTCCATCTCGACCTCGTCGAACCCGGCCGGCCGATCCCGGCCACGGCGGCGCTGGTGATCATTCCGGGCTCGAAATCGACCCTGGCGGACCTCGCCTTCCTGCGCCTCCAGGGCTGGGACATCGACATCGCCGCCCATCTGCGCCGGGGTGGCCGGCTGCTCGGGCTGTGCGGCGGCTACCAGATGCTGGGGCGCCGGGTGGCCGATCCGGCCGGCGTGGAAGGGCCGCCGGGCGAGGCCGCGGGCCTCGGCTACCTCGATTTCGAGACGGTGCTGAGCGGCGAGAAGATGCTGACCCGCGCGCAGGGCCGGCATGTCGCCAGCGATGCCGCCGTCACCGGCTACGAGATGCATATGGGCCGCAGCGCCGGGCCGGCGCTGGCCCGCCCCTTCCTGCTGCTGGATGGCGGGCCGGACGGCGCGGTCTCGGCCGATGGCCGGGTGGCCGGCTGCTACCTGCACGGGCTGTTTGCGGCCGATGGTTTCCGCAAGGCCTTCCTGGCGGAGCTCGGCGCCGCCTCCAGCCTGGACTATGCCGGCGCGGTCGAGGCGGCGCTGGATGGCGTGGCCGATGCCATCGAGCGGCATCTCGACACCGCCGCGATCCTGGCGGCGGCGGCATGAACGGCCGCCGGCCCGGCCCCTGGCTAGACCAGCGCCATGGCCAGGGCGGCGGCGGCAGCCAGCGCCAGGAGGCCGGCACAGGCCCGGCGGTAGACCGCGAGGGCGGCACGGATATCGGCCGCATCCGCCTGGCGCCGGCCATCGCCCATCAGCGCATCCTCCACCACCACCCCGCCATAGGCGCGCGGGCCGGCCAGCGCCA
>CAZEQG010000558.1:0-2081 GCA_964514295.1 uncultured Alphaproteobacteria bacterium | reverse complement strand
ACGACCTTTCGGCCGGCGCGCAGCGCCACGGCAGCGAGGTTCACAGCGTCGGTGATGGCGGCCGCATTGGGGAACTCGCCCGGCGAGGGCGGCCCGCCGCGGCTCCAGGGTTGCCGGGTCGCGGCCGTTGAGCACCACATGGGCGCCAGCCCCGGCCAGCGCCTCGGCCATCGCCCAGCCCAGCCCGCGCGAGGAGCCGGTGACCAGCGCAACGCGGCCGGAAAGGTCGAACAGTCCAGGCGTGGCGGTCATGGCCCCTCTCAGCCGTAGTCGATGCGGGGGTCGATGTAGACGTAGAGCACATCGACCAGCAGGTTGATCAGCATGTACAGCGCCAGGATGATCAGGATGCAGCCCTGAATCAGCGGATAGTCGCGGCTGCTGATGGCCTGGATCAGCAGGCGTCCCATGCCGGGATAGGTGAACACCGCCTCGGTCACCACGGCGCCGCCGATGAAGCCCGCCAGCATGATGCCGACGATGGTGATGAAGGGCAGCATGGCGTTGCGCATGACATGGCGGACCACGATGGCGCCTTCCGCCAACCCCTTGGAGCGGGCGGTGCGCACATAGTCGGCGTTCAGCTCGGTGATCAGCGAGCCGCGCAGAAACCGCGCGAAGATGCCCGAGACATAGAGGCCGAGGGTGACCGCCGGCAGCACCGAATGGCGCAGCGCCTGCGCCGGGGATTCCCAGACCGGCACGAAGGCCGAGGCGGCCGGAAGCAGCCTCAGTTCCACCGCGAACAGCAGGATCAGCAGGATGCCGACCCAGAAGGTGGGCACGCCAAGGGCAAGCGCGCTCCATCCGCTGAGGCCGCGGTCGATCCAGGTGCCGTGGGTCAGCGCGCTGGCAACCGCCAGCGGCACGCCGATGACGAGGCCGATCAGCACTGCCATCAGGGCGAGCTGCAGGGTTGCCGGCAGTCGTTCGCCGATCAGCTTCAGCACCGGCTCGCGGCTGTGCAGGGACTGGCCGAGGTCGCCCGCCAGCGCCCGTTTCAGCCAGTCGAGGTACTGCACCAGCACCGGGCGGTCGAGGCCGAACTCGGCGGTCACCGCGGCGATCTGCTCGGGCGTCGCGTTTTCGCCCACCAGCACGCCGACCGGCCCGCCCGGCACGGCATAGATCATCGCAAAGATGCAGGCGGAGGCGGCGATCAGCACCGGCAGGAGCTGGACGAGCCGGCGGGCGACGAAGCCGATCACGGCGCCGCGCTCCGCGGCTGGGGCAGGCCGGCATCGCGGCCCTCCAGCACATTGGAGAGCGCCCGACCGAGCGTGTCGAAGGACAGGATGGTCAGGGTCAGCGCCAGGCCGGGCAGCACGGCATAGGTTGGGGCCTCATGCAGGTACTCCTTGCCGGTGCGCAGCATCTCCCCCCAGCTCGGCGTCGGCGGCGGAATCCCCACGCCCAGGAAGGCCAGGGCCGCCTCCAGCAGGATGGCGACCGAGGACAGCACCACCATCTGGGTCAGGATCGGGCTCCAGGAATTGGGCAGGATGGTGCGGAACATGCTGTAGGAGGAGGAGGCGCCGAAGGCTTCGACGGCGGTCACGAAGTCGCGCCGGCGCAGCGACAGCACCTGGGCCCGGGCAACGCGGGCGAAGGTCGGCACGCCGGTCAGCCCCACGGCCACCAGGGCGGCCGCCTGGCTGCGCCCGAGCACGGCGATCAGCGCCAGCGCCAGCAGGATCGAGGGCAGGGCCAGCATCAGGTCGACCACGCGCATCAGCAGGGCGTCGCGCCAGCCGCCGAAGAAGCCGGCGATCAGGCCCATCGGCACGCCGATCGAGGCGGCCAGCGCCACCGCGCCGGCGGCCGTCAGCAGCGAGGTTCGGGCGCCATGGAGCACCGGGGCCAGGCTGTCGCGGCCCAGCTCGTCGGCACCGAAGGGATAGTCGCGCGACGGCCCCTCCAGCATGCGCACCAGGTCCTGCGACAGGGGGTCGAGGCCGAGGGGGCCGGCCACCACGGCGGCGGCCGTCAGCAGGCCGAGATAGCCGAGGCTGAGGGCGGCTGCCGGCTGCGCTGCGATCCGCCGCAGCACCAGCAGCGCGCGGGCGGCGGGGCTCATCGCG
>CAZEQG010000557.1:0-2086 GCA_964514295.1 uncultured Alphaproteobacteria bacterium | reverse complement strand
AGGGCGGCCAGGCCGCCGCCGGCGCGCGCCAGCGCCTCCTCCCAGCTCGCCTCGCGGAAATGCGTCAGCGGGTTGCGCGGATCGACGTTCAGCCCCTTGGGCGCCCCCTCGCGCCGGATCAGCGGCCGGGTCAGGCGCTGCGGGCTTGCCACATAGTCGAAGCCGAAGCGGCCCTTCACGCAGAGCCGCTGCTCGTTCGCCGGCCCGTTGCGGCCCTCGACATAGGCGATGGCCCCGTCGCGCAGGCGGAACTCGACCTGGCAGCCGACGCCGCAGAAGGGGCAGACCGAGGCGACGCTGGCCTCGGCGGCGCGCGAGCCGGCCTGGGTGGCCGGGTCGAGGATCGATTTCGGCATCAGCGCGCCGGTCGGGCAGGCCTGCACGCATTCCCCGCAGCCCACACAGGTCGATTCGCCCATCGCATCGCCAAGGTCGAAGGCGGGCGCATGCTCCGTTCCGCGCCAGGCCATGCCGATCACGTCGTTCACCTGAACCTCGCGGCAGGCCCGCATGCACAGGTTGCAGGCGATGCAGGCATCCAGATTGACCGCCATGGCCGGGTGCGTCAGGTCCGGGGCGGCGGCCGCCCTCGCCGGAAAGCGGCTCTGCGTTACGCCCTGGGCGGCTGCCCAGCGGGCCAGGGTCGATACCTCGTCATGCGCGGCCGCCGGCTGGTCGGCCACCAGCAGTTCCATCACCAGCCGGCGGGCCTTGACGGCGCGCGGCGAGGCGGTGGTGACCACCATGCCGGCCGTCGGCCGGCGCGTGCAGGATGGCGCCAGCACCCGTTCGCCCGCGATCTCCACCATGCAGGCGCGGCAGTTGCCATCGGGCCGGTAGCCGGGGGCGGGGCGGTGGCACAGATGGGGGATGCCGGTGCCCTCGCGCTGCGCCACCTCCCAGATCGTCTCGCCGGGATGGGCGGCAACGCTGCGCCCGTCGAGGGTGAACATCACGGCGGCCATCGGTGCGTTCATTGCCCGGCCTCCTCGGCGAAGAAGCGCAGCACGGACAGGAAGGGGTTGGGTGCTGCCTGGCCCAGGCCGCAGATCGAGGCGTCGGCCATCACCTCGGCCAGATCCTCCAGCAGCGCCCGTGGCCAGCGCGGTTCGGACATCAGCGCCAGCGCCTTCTCGGTGCCGGCCCGGCAGGGCGTGCACTGGCCGCAGCTCTCCAGCTTGAAGAAGCGCAGCAGGTTGCGGGCGACGGCCGCCATGTCGTCGCGGTCGGACAGCACCACCACCGCGTGGCTGCCCACGAAGGCGCCATGGGCGGCAAGCGTGCCGAAATCCAGCGGCAGGTCCGACAGCCGTGCCGGCAGGATGCCGCCGGAGGCGCCGCCCGGAAGATAGGCCTTGAAGCGGTGCCCCTCGGCCATGCCGCCGGCCCGCGCGATCAGCTCGGCCGCGGTGATGCCCGCCGGCGCCAGGATGACGCCGGGATTGCGCACCCGCCCCGATACCGACCAGGAGCGCAGCCCCCTGGCGCCGTTCATCCCCTGCCCGGCGAACCAGTCCGCCCCCCGCTCCAGGATGTCGCGCAGCCAGAACAGCGTCTCCACATTGTGGTTCAGGGTCGGCCGGCCGAACAGGCCGACTTCCGCGATGAAGGGCGGGCGGTGGCGGGGCAGGCCGCGCTTGCCCTCGATCGATTCGAGCATGGCGCTCTCCTCGCCGCAGATATAGGCGCCGGCCCCCCGCCGCAGGTCGATCAGGCCGTCCGGCACCAGGCCGGCCGCGGTCAGCGCCGCGATCTCGCGCGCCAGCAGCGCCCGGAGGCCGGCATATTCGTCGCGCAGGTAGATGTAGATGCGCTCCGCCGCCACCACATGGGCGGCGATCAGCATCCCCTCGAGGAAACGGTGGGGATCGCGTTCCAGATGGAAGCGGTCCTTGAAGGTGCCGGGCTCGCCCTCATCGGCATTCACCGTCATCAGCCGCGGGCCGGGAAAGCCCCGCACGGCCTGCCATTTCCGCCCGGCCGGAAAGCCGGCGCCGCCGAGCCCGCGCAGGCCGGCATCGGACAGCGTGGCGATCACGCCCTCGGCCGTCAGCCGGCCCTCGCGCAGCCGCGCCAGCAGCCCGTA
>CAZEQG010000556.1:324-2088 GCA_964514295.1 uncultured Alphaproteobacteria bacterium | reverse complement strand
GGCGGGCCAGCGCGCCCGGCGCGGGCTCACTGCGGGCCGGTGGCCAGTTCCGGGGGCAGGCCCCACTTCTCGGCCAGCTCCTTGTACCAGCCGCGCAGCCGCATGGTGCGGACATAGGCATCGACGAAGGCGAGCAGGTCGAGATCGTCGTAGCGCACGGCGTGGTTCAGGCTGTTCCACTCCGTCTCCTTGGGGAAGGTCAGGTTGCGCACCTCGTTCGGCCGCTCGGCGGCGCGCAGCGCGTTCGACACCGAATCGCCCATATAGGCGGCGGCACGGCCCTGCATCACCTCCAGCACCGCCGCACCGGTATCGGTGAAGGCGGTCACCTTGGCCTGCTTGAACTTCTTCTGGCTGAACTTCTGCTGCGAGGTGCCGGCGACCACGGCGATCACGTTGCCGGGCTTGTCGAGATCGGCCAGCGACTGCGCCTTGTTGTCGGCCTTCAGCATGGCGGTCACGGAAATGAAGCCGTAGGGCTCGCTGAAGGCGACGGCCGCGGCGCGCTCGGGCGTCGCCCCCATGCCGGTCATGATGATGTCCCACTTGCCGGCCTGAAGCCCGGCGATCAGGCCGCTCCAGGTGGTGTTCACGAACTCCACCTTGAAGCCGGTTGCCGCCTCCAGGTTCTTCACGTCGTCGGCGATGTAGCCTTCGAACTCGCCGGTCTTGGGGTTCTGGAGCATGAACTTGTTCCAGGGGGCAACACCCACCACCAGCTTCTTTTCCTTGATGATGCGGTCCATGGTCGGGCCGGCATGGGCCGCCGTGACGCCGGCCAGCGACACCATCGCCGCCAGGGCCACGCCGAATAGCTTTTTCATCTCGATGCCTCCTGCTGTTGTCGCGCGCAAATATCCGGCAGGCGCCGCCTCAATGGCTGGCGTCGGCGGGGATCGGCTTGTCGAAGCCCATGATCGGGGCGGTCGCCTCGGGATCGATCACGACATTGACCAGATAGGGGCCGTCGGCGGCGAGCCCGCGCGCCAGCGCCGCCGCCACCTCGCCGGGTGCGGTCACGCATTCGCCCTGGCACTTCAGCGCCCGCGCCACCTCCGCATAGTCGATGTCGAGGAAGTCGCATTCGAGGTAGCGGCCCATCGCCTTCTCCTCCCAGTGGCGCTGGAAGCCGAGGGTGCCGTTGTTGAACACCACCACCAGCAGCTTCACGCCATAGCGCGCCGCCGTTTCCAGCTCGTTCATCACATAGCCGAAGCCGCCATCGCCGGTGACGCAGACCACCTGGCGCGACGGATCGCCCAGCCGGGCGCCGATGCCGGCCGGCAGGCTCCAGCCGATGCCGGCGGTGCCGCGCGGCGACAGCATGAAGCGGCCGGCCTTGGGCACATCCATCTGGCTCATCGCCCAGCCGGTGACATAGCTGGCATCGGTCACGATCAGGGTCGCAGGGCCGGTCAGCCGGCCAAGCTCGGCGAACACGCGCTCCGGGCGGATCGGCGTGCGCCCGGAGCCCGCGACCGGCGCGATCTCGCGCAGCCAGGCGGCCTTGAGCTCCGCCAGCCGGGCGCCGTTGCCGGCCGGCCGGCCCAGCCCCGCGGCCGCGCAATGGGCCAGCAGGTCGCGCAGCGTGTCGCGCACATCGCCCACCATCGGCACGTCGGTGGCGAAGTTGCGGCCGAGTTCGGCCGGATCGATGTCGAGGTGGATCAGCCTGGTGCCGGGCCGCGGCAGGGTCCAGTCCAGATAGCAGATCTGGCCGGTGCGCGAGCCCGGGCCGCACCCCACCTCGGCCGCCGCCGACAC
>CAZEQG010000556.1:0-314 GCA_964514295.1 uncultured Alphaproteobacteria bacterium | reverse complement strand
GGCTTCCGCGAACAGGGTGTTGGCAACCTTGCCGCGGCCGTAGAGCCCGCCGGTCGAGGTGCCGAGCACGCCGGCCGCCAGCGGATGGTCGTAGGCGATGGCCCCCTTGCCGGTCATGGTGGTGGCGACCGGGGCGTCGAAGCGCTCGGCCAGGGCCTGGATCTCGGCATAGGCGCCCGAGGCAACGCTGCCACCGCCGGCGATCAGCAGCGGGCGCTCGGCCGCGGCCAGCATGCCGGCCGCCCGGGCCACCGCCTCGGCCGAGGCGCGGCTGCGGTTGGCGGGGCAATGGGCATAGCCCTGATCGCCCCTAG
>CAZEQG010000555.1:0-2094 GCA_964514295.1 uncultured Alphaproteobacteria bacterium | reverse complement strand
CCGCGCTCGACGTCACCATCCAGGCCCAGATCCTCGATCTCCTGGCCGAGATGAAGGAGCGGATCGGCATGGCCGTGATGCTGATCACCCATGCCATGGGCGTGGTCGCGGAGACCTGCCAGCGCGTGGTCGTGATGTATGCCGGCCGGGTGGTGGAAGAGGCGCCGGTCGAGGCGCTGTTCGCCAACCCGCGCCATCCCTACACGCAAGGCCTGATCCGCTCGATCCCGCGCATCGACACCGCCGCGGTCCACAAGACCCGGCTGGAGGCGATCGGCGGCGTGGTGCCCAACCTGGTGAACCCGCCGCCCGGCTGCCGCTTCGCGCCGCGCTGCCGTTTTGCGCAGCCCGAATGCACCGGCACCATGCCGGAGCTGAGGGAGCTGGCGCCCGGCCACAAGGTGGCCTGCATCCTTGCGTCCTGAGGAAGGGATTGCCCCCGCGATGACCGAGCCGCTGCTGCGCGTCAACAATCTGGTGAAGCACTTCTCCATCCGTGGCGGCATCCTGGCGCGCGAGGTGGACCGGGTGCATGCCGTCGATGGGGTGAGCCTGACGCTCAACGCGGGCGAGACCCTGGGGGTGGTCGGCGAATCGGGCTGCGGCAAATCCACCACCGGGCGCTGCATCCTGCGGCTGATCGAGCCCTCCTCGGGCGAGGTCTGGTTCGAGGGCCGCGATGTCATGGCGATGGACAAGGCGGCACTCCGGGCGCTGCGCCGCGACATGCAGATCATCTTCCAGGACCCCTACGCCTCGCTGAACCCGCGCATGACGGTGGCGGCGATCATCGGCGAGGCGCTGATCATCCATGGGCTGGCGAAGGACAGCCGGGCGCTGGAGGACAGGATCGTCGAGCTGCTGGAGACGGTCGGCCTCAACCCCGATTACATGCGCCGCTATCCGCACGAATTCTCCGGCGGCCAGCGCCAGCGCATCGGCATCGCCCGGGCGCTCGCCGTCTCGCCCAAGCTGATCGTCTGCGACGAGCCGGTCTCGGCGCTCGACGTGTCGATCCAGGCGCAGGTGATCAACCTGCTGGAGGACCTCCAGCAGCAGTTCAGCCTGACCTATATCTTCATTGCCCACGACCTGTCGGTGGTCGAGCACATCAGCGACCGCGTGGCCGTGATGTATCTCGGCCGCATCGTCGAGATCGCCTCCTCGCGCGACCTCTACACCTCGCCCCTTCATCCCTACACCGAGGCGCTGCTGTCGGCAGTGCCGATCCCCGACCCCACGGTCAAGCGCCAGCGCATCCGCCTGCAGGGCGATGTGCCGAGCCCGATCCGCCCGCCCAGCGGCTGCCGTTTCCACACCCGCTGCCCGATCCGCAAGCTTCCGCTGTGCAGCGAGGAAGCGCCGGCGCTGCGCGAAGCCTCGCCCGGCCACTTCGTGTCCTGCCATCTGCGGGGCTGACGGCCACCCCCTGACGTGACGGCCCCCCGGCCGGCGCAACCCTGGGCCGCGTCGGCTGCATTTTCGTAAGCTTGCTTACTGACCGGCGGGCGCCGATAGTTTTGCTCATGGCAGCACCCGCCCGCAATTTCGGCTTCCTGCTCCACGATGTCGCGCGCCTGCTGCGCAAGCGCTTCGAGCAGCGCGCCCGCCATCTCGGGCTCACGCGGGCACAATGGCAGGTGCTGGCCCATCTCGCCCATAACGAGGGCATCCAGCAGGGCGCGCTTGCCGACCTCCTGGAGGTGGAGCCGATCACCCTGGCGCGCATCCTGGACCGGCTGCAGGCGGCCGGCCTGATCGAGCGGCGCCACCATGCCAGCGACCGGCGGGTGTGGCTGCTCCATCTGCGCCCGGCGGCCGCGCCGCTGCTGGAGCGCATGCGCCGTCTCGGCGAGCGTACCCGCCAGGAAGCCACCGCCGGCCTTGCCGAGGCCGACCGGGACCGCCTGATCGACATTCTGGGCGCCATGAAGGCCAACCTCCTCGCCGCCTGCGAGCGCCCGGTGGAGCCGGCGGAGGCGGAGGATGTCTGACCGTCTGCTGCGCCGGCCCGATGCCGGCGGGGAGGGGCCGGTTCCGGCGCCAGCGCGGGAGGCCACCGGCCAGTCCGCCACGCCGGCCACCATGGTGGCG
>CAZEQG010000554.1:0-2106 GCA_964514295.1 uncultured Alphaproteobacteria bacterium | reverse complement strand
GCCAGGCGCTGGCCCAGCGCCGCCATCGCCGCCGGGTCGGGGAAGGCGCGGGCGCGCTGCCAGCCCGGAAGGTCGGCCACATCGGCGCTGCCGGTCAGCATGTCCTCCGGCAGGGCCAGCACCACCGGCCCCGGCCGGCCGGCGGTGGCGACATGGAAGGCGCGGCTGAGATACTCGGGCACCCGGGCCGGGTCGTCGATCTGCGCCACCCACTTGGCCATCGGGCCGAACATGCGGCGGTAGTCGATCTCCTGGAACGCCTCGCGCTCGACCATGTCGTTGCCGACCTGGCCGATGAACAGGATCAGCGGCGTTGCGTCCTGGAAGGCCACATGGACGCCGGCCGAGGCGTTGGTGGCACCCGGGCCGCGGGTGACCATGCAGATGCCGGGGCGGCCGGTCAGCTTGCCGTAGGCCTCGGCCATCATCGCCGCCCCGCCCTCCTGCCGGCAGATGACGAAGCGGATGCCGGTGTCGTAGAGCGCATCCAGCACCGCCAGATAGCTCTCGCCCGGCACGCCGAAGGCCATGTCGACCCCGTGCCCGACCAGGGCATCGACCAGAATCCGACCACCGCTGCGCAACATGTCGTCTCCCCGATCACCGCCGGCCGAGGTGCCGGCACACCCGTCCCGTTCCCCGCCGACACCGCGCGCGGGCGCCAAGAGGGATAGAAGGGGCCGCCCCCGCGGTCAATGAAGCAGCGGCGGCCGGGGCCAATGCTTTGTTGCCGATCGGGAAACGGTGTTTCCGCATTGCCGCCGATTGTCGCCCAGCAAAGCCAGCCTCACCTTCAGCAGCAGCAAACACCCATGTCCCGGAGATCGCCCCCATGCCCGACTCGCGCAATGCCGATTATGCCGCGCTGATCCTGCGCGTCAGCCTCGGCGTCCTGTTCCTGGCCCATGGCCTCTATCTGAAGGTCTTCGTGTTCACCATTCCCGGCACCGTCGGCTTCTTCCAGCAGATCGGCTATCCGGGCTTCTTTGCCTATCTGGTGATCCTGGGCGAGGTGCTGGGCGGCCTTGCCCTGATCCTCGGCACCCAGGTGCGGCTGGTCTCGCTGCTGCTGCTGCCGATCATGATCGGGGCCACCATCCAGCATCTGCCCAATGGCTGGATGTTCGCCGGCCAGGGCGGCGGCTGGGAGTTCCCGGTGTTCTGGACGGTCACGCTGGTGGTGCAGGCGCTGCTGGGGGCCGGCGCCCATGCCTATGACCCGCTGAAGGGCCTTCTGCCCAAGAGCCCGGTCACCGCCTGATGACGGCGCTGCCAGCCCTGTTCGTGTCCCACGGTTCGCCCGGCCTGGTGCTGGAAGCCGCGCCCGCGCGCGACTTCCTGGCCGGGCTGGGCGCCGGCCTGCCGAGACCGGCGGCGATCCTCGCCGTCTCGGCCCATTGGGAGACGGCGGCCCCGATGGTCACCGGTGCGCTGGCGCCCGAGACCATCCATGACTTCCACGGCTTCCCCGAGGCACTCTATCGCCTGCGCTACCCCGCACCCGGCGATCCGGCGCTGGCCGCCCGCATCGCCAGCCTTACCGGTGGCGGCGTCGATCCGCGGCGGGGCCTCGACCATGGTGCCTGGTCGCCGCTGCTGCTGGCCTATCCGCAGGCCGACATCCCGGTGCTCCAGCTTTCGATCCAGCCCGATCGCGGCCCCGCCCATCACCTGGAGATCGGCCGGCGCCTGGCGCCGCTGCGCCACGAGGGGGTGCTGATCTTCGCCTCGGGCAGCGCCACCCACAACATCATGGGCTTTGCCCGGCAGGGCGTGAACGCCCCGCCCCTGCCCTGGGTGGCCGCCTTCGCCGACTGGCTGGACGGCGCCATCGCCGGCGCCCGGCTGGAGGACCTGCTGGACTATCGCGCGCGGGCGCCCTTCGCGGCCGAGAACCACCCGACCGACGAGCACCTGCTGCCGATCTATGTGGCGCTCGGGGCCGGCGGGGCGGTGGGAGGCGGGGCAGTGGCGGGCCGGCCGCTGCACCGCAGCTACAACTACGCCAAGCTGGCGATGGACAGCTACGCCTGGGGCTGACCCGGCGGCGGTGCGGGGGGCTGTGCCAGCGGATGGGCGGCGCGGCCCTGTTCGCCGGCCAGCCCG
>CAZEQG010000553.1:0-2106 GCA_964514295.1 uncultured Alphaproteobacteria bacterium | reverse complement strand
CGGCGAGATCTTCGAGTGGCGGCGGATCGTAGAGCCGGCGGCGGCGCGGCTGGCCGCGGGGCGGGCCGATGCGCAGCGGCTGCGCGAGATCGATGCGGTCTGCGGCTCCGGCTTCCTGGCGGGCGATGCCGCCAGTGCCGCCACCTTCCTGCAGGCGCACCGGCGCTTTCATCTCGCCGTGGCGCTGGCCGGCGGCAACCGGCGGCTGATCGAGGCGTTCCGCCAGGTGGCCGACGAGAGCGAGCGGGTGATCCATCACAGCGGCCTGCTGCACCTGCGCGGGGCCGAGCTGGCGCACGGCCATGACGGGCTGATCGCCGCACTTGCGGCCGGCGATGGCGATGCCGCCGCCGCCCTGGTGGAGGAGGAGATCGACGGCCTGCACCGGCTGGTGGTGGAAACGGCGCTGCAGACCGCCAGCACGCTGCTGCCGGCGGCCCTGGCGGAGGCGCGCGGGGCGCAGGCCGCCTGGATCGATCGCTAGCGGCGGCGCAACGGGCCGCAGATCAATGATCTTGGAACAGGAATGGAGGCTGACATGAGGCGGTGGTCAAGGCGCTTGGGAACGGCTTTCCTGGCGGCGGCGATGCTGGCCGGGGGAACGGCTGCGGCAAAGGACCTGCTGGTCGTCGACCTGGTGCAGGAGCCGGCGTCGCTCGACCCGCACCTGCAATGGAATCCCGACAGCTACTTCGTCTACCGCAACATCTTCGACAATCTGGTCACCCGCGATGATGCCGGCGCGATCATCCCGCAGGTGGCGACCTCCTGGCGCCAGATCGATGACAGCACGGTCGAGTTCGCGCTGCGCAGCGACATCAGGTTCCACGACGGCACGCCGCTGACCGCGGAGGACGTGGTCTATTCGGTGAAGCGGATCACCGACCCCGATTTCAAGAGCCCGCAGCTCGGCCAGTTCAACAGCATCGTCGATGCCATCGCCACCGGCCCGGCCACGGTGCAGCTCAAGACCAAGGGCCCCTATCCGGTGCTGCTGGCCCAGCTCGTGAAGCTGTCGATCGTGCCGAAGGCGCATGTGACGCAGGTCGGCAACGAGCGCTTCAACCAGGCCCCGATGGGCAGCGGCCCCTACCGCTTCGTGGCCATCCAGCGCGGGGTGAAGACCACGCTGGCGCGCAACGATGCCTACTGGGGCACGAAGGGGCCGTTCCCGACCGTGGAGTTCCACGCCATTCCGGACCCGGCGACGCGGGTTGCCAACCTGCGCAGCGGCAAGGCCGACCTGATCGTCACCATCAACCCCGACCTCGCCGCCACGCTGAAGCCCGACCCCAAGGTGAAGGTGCTGAGCGTGCTGACCGAGCGGGTGGCCTATTTCCACCTCAACTCGCTCGCCGGCCCGACCGCCGACCTGAGGGTGCGCAAGGCGATCGCGCATGCCATCGACAAGCAGGTGATCGTCGAGGGCCTGCTCGGCAGCTATGACAAGGCGGTGGGCAGCATGATGTCGCCCGTCCATGTCGGCTATGTCGAGGGCTTCAAGGGCTATGCCCATGACCCGGCGCGGGCGCGGGCGCTGCTGCGCGAGGCCGGGGTGACGGCGGACACGAACTTCACCCTGTTCACCTCCCCCACCTTCGACCAGCGCATCGTGCAGGCGATCCAACAGATGCTGATCGATGTCGGCATGAAGGTGTCGATCACCAGCAGCGATTTCGCCAATTGGCTGAAGCGGGCGCAAAGCTCGCCGGCGGAGTTCGGCGAGATGACCTTCAGCCGCTGGTCCTGCGGCTGCCAGGATGCCGACGGCGTGCTGTTCCCGCTGCTGCACAGCTCCAGCGCCTGGGCGAAGTCGCGCCACGCCGAGATGGACAAGGCGCTGGAGGCGGCGCGCTCCTCGCTCGATCCGGCGGTAAGGCTGCAGAACTACAAGCGCGTGCATGAGCTGGTCGAGGAGACGGTGCCGCTGGTGCCGCTCTACCAGGCCGCCATCCTCTATGGCGCGCGCAAGGAGCTGCGCTGGACGCCGACCCCGAACGAGAGCTTCTTCATCAACCGCATGGGCTGGGACGGCTAGGGCCGGTGCGGGTGCCGCCGCCGGCCGCCAGGGGGCCGGCGGTTTCGGCGCGCGGCGTGGTGGCCGCG
>CAZEQG010000552.1:0-2110 GCA_964514295.1 uncultured Alphaproteobacteria bacterium | reverse complement strand
GCCGGTCGAGCGGGCAGTGGCCGAGGTTGCGGGTGCGGTGCGGCTGGGGGGCGGCAGGGGCCTCGAACAGGTCGACCGGGGCCAGCAGCACGGCCGGGCCGGGCCGGCCGCTGGTGGCGGCGGCCACGGCCATGTCCACATAGTCGGCGATGCGGGCGCGCGACTCCACCCGCCGCAGCCATTTGGCGCAGCCCTGCAGCAGCGCCACCTGGTCGATCTCGGAGGCGGCGTTGCGGTCGGCGATGCTGCGGTCGATCTCCTGCACCAGGGCCACCACCGGGACGGAGGCTTTCAATGCCTCCGCCAGGCCCGGCACCAGCAGGGCGGCGGCCGGCCCGTGCATGGCGGTGACCAGGGCGACGCGGCCGGCGATGCGGGCAAAGCCGTCGGCCATCATGGCCCCGGAGGATTCGGTGCGGTAGCCGATCTGGCGGATGCCGAAGCGCGGGGCGACCAGGTGGAAGGCCGAGGGGATGGACTGGCCGAAGGCCGCCTGCACGCCGTGGCGGGCGAAGGCGGCGGCGAATTCCGCCGCCCCGCTGCCCAACAGCTGGTCGAGGCGCGAGTTGCGGTCGGCGGCGAGCGAGATCTCGGGCATGGGGCCTCAGTCGTTCTTGATGGCGCTGACGAAGCGCCGGGTGCGCTCGGAGGCGGGATTGTCGAAGAAGGTGGCGGCCGGCGCCTCCTCGACGATCCGCCCGGCCTCCATCAGGATGGCGCGGCTGGCGACGGCGCGGGCAAAGCCGATCTCGTGGGTGACCACGATCATGGTCATGCCGCGCTCGGCATGGACGCGCCGGATCACGCTCAGCACCTCCTCCCGCATCTCGGGGTCGAGGGCCGATGTCGGCTCGTCGAACAGCATCACCCGCGGTTCCATGGCCAGCGCGCGGGCGATCGCCACGCGCTGGCGCTGGCCGCCGGAAAGCTGGAAGGGATAGACCTGCGCCTTTTCCGGGATGCCGACGCTGTCGAGCAGCGCCATTGCCTGCGCCTCGGCCGCCTTGCGCGCGGCGCCGCGGATCTTGATCGGGGCAATGGTGATGTTGTCCAGCACCGTCATGTGCGGGAACAGGTTGAACTGCTGGAAGACCAGCCCGGTTGCCATGCGCACCTGCTTGAGCTCATCCGGCCCGGCCCTGTCGACGCGGATGCCGCCAACCTCGATCTCGCCCGACTGGATCGTCTCCAGCCCGTTGATGCAGCGCAGCAGGGTGCTCTTGCCGCAGCCGCTGGGCCCGCACAGCACCAGCACCTCGCCCTCCTCGACGCTGATCGACAGGTCGTCCAGCACCGGGCCGGCGCCATAGGTCTTGGTGACGCGGGAGATGCGGATCAGCGCGCCCATCAGATCGGCTGCCACTTCTGCAGCCGCTCCAGCGAGCGCATGAACACGGTGTAGCCCCAGATCAGCGCGACATAGAGCACGGCAGCGCCGGTATAGAGCTCCAGCGGGCGGAAGAACTGCACCGTCAGCTCCTGGGCGCGGAACATCACCTCCGGCACCGCGATCAGCACGGTGACGGTGACGTTCTTGATCACCGTGATGTGCACGTTGGTCAGCGAGGGCAGGGTGGCGAAGAAGGCCTGGGGCAGGGTGATGTAGCGCAGCACCTGCCAGCGCGAGAAACCCAGCGACTGGGCGGCCTGGGCTTGCGTCTGCGGGATCGCTTCCAGCCCGCCGCGGAACGCCTCGCAGGCGAGCGCCGCCCCGTTCAGCGACAGGGCCAGGATGGAGCTGCCGGTGGGCGTGAGCGACCAGCCGGTCAGGATCGGCATCACGTAGTGGATCCAGATCAGCAGCACCACCACCGGCAGGGTGCGGAACAGGTCGACGAAGACCACGCCCGCCAGCCGCAGCGCCCGGTGGCTCGCCAGATGCATCCAGGCGAGCAGCAGCCCCAGCAGCGTGGCGAAGATGATGCTGGGCAGGCTGGTCCACCAGGCGTGCCACAGGCCCCAGGCCAGATAGTCGCCATAGTCCAGCAGGATGCCGAACTGGAAGGTATAGTTCATGGCCGTCTTTCCTGCCGCGCCGCCGCCGGGGCGGCGGGCCGGGTCAAGGGGGCGGTGGGAAGAACCGGCCGGGAGGCGGCCGCCGTGCCGCACC
>CAZEQG010000551.1:0-2123 GCA_964514295.1 uncultured Alphaproteobacteria bacterium | reverse complement strand
GGCCAGCAGTTCGTCATAGGCCAGGCGCTGGCGGGCGGGGGCAAGCGGGCTGAGCTCGGCCTCCTCCGCCGGCGCATGGGCGGCGGCCAACGCCGCCTTCCAGTCTGGCCAGCCCTGGCGCGCCAGGTAGTGCGGGTCGTGCCACTCCGGCAGCGCCGGGGCCCGCGCCAGCGCCGCCTGCACCACGCGCGCCACCAGCTTGCCGGTCAGCGGCTGGACCAGCCTGTAGACCGGCTCGACGATGCGCACCGCCTGCGCCTCCTCGGGCGGCACCACATGATCGGGATGGACCATCTGGAGGCGCTCGCCGAAGCGTTCGATGCGCCCGCTCACCACGCGCTGCGCGCCGACCGGCAGCAGCGTTTCCAGCCAGTCGGCGCGGGCATGGAAGAACACCAGGTCGAGCGTGGCGCCGCCATCGCCGCAGGTGACGCGGTAGGGCCGCCCGCTGCCCGGCTGATGCCCCAGCACCGTCACCGCCACGGTGGCCACCCGGCCGGGCTCGGCCACGGCGAGCGGCGGGGCGTAGCGGCGGTCGACCAGGCCCGCCGGAAGATGCCACAGCACATCCACCACCAGCGGCCCGGCCAGCTTCTCGAAGGCCTTGGCCAGCTTGGCGCCGACCCCCTTGAGGGTGGTCACCGGGGTGAACAGGGGGAAGAGGATTTCTGGCCGCACGCGCCCGACGCTGACAGGGGAACCGAACGCCTCTATACCGTAACGCTGGACTGGAGGATGTGGAAATGCCGCTCGATGAGCGCCGGCGCCGGCTGCGCCACAGGGCCCGCTACACGGGCATGAAGGAGAACGACCTGCTGCTCGGCGGCTTTGCCGACGCCGAGCTGGACGGGCTGAGCGAGGCCGAGGTGGCCGAGTTCGAGGCGCTGCTGACCGTCGACGATCCCACCCTCTATCGCTGGATCATCGGCGACGCGCCGCCCGACCCGGCCCACGACACCGGCCTGCTGGCCAGGATCCGCGCCCATATCGCCGCCCGCGCGGGCTGAGGGGAAGCGATGTTCGACCTTGGCGCCTTTCTGGCCGGCGCCGCCGCCCGGCCGGACGCCCGGCCGGTGCTGCACGGCGTGCCCGAAGGCTATGATGCAAGGCTGCTCGGCGCCCTCGCCGGGCCGCACATCCATGTCTGCCGCGACGATGCGCGGATGGCCGCCCTGGCCGAGGCGATTGCCTTCTTCGCGCCGGAGGCCGGACTGCTGCGGCTGCCGGCATGGGATTGCCTGCCCTATGACCGGGTATCGCCCAATCCGGAGATCGTGGCCGAAAGGCTGGAGGCGCTGACGCGGCTGACCGAGCCGGCGGCGCCCCGCCTGCTGCTGACCACGGTCGCGGCGGTGCTGCAGCGGGTGCCGGCGCGCGAGCAGCTGGCCGGGGCGGTGCTGACCCTGCGCGCGGGCCGCCGCTATCCGCTCGCCACCCTCACCGACTTCTTCGCCCGCAACGGCTACCAGAAGGCCGACACGGTGCGCGAGCCGGGCGAGTTCGCGGTGCGCGGCGGCATCGTCGACCTGTTTCCGGCCGGCGCCGGCCAGCCGGTGCGGCTCGACTTCTTCGGCGATGATCTGGACGGCATTCGCGGCTTCGATCCGATGAGCCAGCGCTCGGCTGGCAAGATCGCCGAGGTGGTGCTGCGTCCGGCCAGCGAGGTGGTGCTGGACGAGGCGGCGGTGCAGCGCTTCCGCAGCGGCTACCGCGCCGCCTTCGGCGGGGACACCGGCGGCGACCCGCTCTACGAGGCGGTCTCGGCCGGCCGCCGGCACATGGGCATGGAACATTGGCTGCCGCTGTTCCACGACCGGCTGGAGACGGTGTTCGACTATCTGCCCGGCGCCTCGGTGAGCTTCGACCATCAGGTCGGGGAAGCGGTGAACGCCCGGCTTGAGCAGATCGGCGAATACTACCAGTCGCGCCGCAGCCTGCTGCGCGGCAGCGAGCGCGACGACGCCTCGGTCTACAAGCCGCTGCCGCCGGACGCGCTCTATGTTGCCGCCGAGGAGTTCAGCGGCCTGCTCGGCGGCCGGCCGGTCGCCGCCTTCTCGCCCTTTGCCGGGGCCGAGGGCGCGGCCGACGCCGGCGGCCGGATCGGCCATGACTTCGCCGAGGCC
>CAZEQG010000550.1:0-2127 GCA_964514295.1 uncultured Alphaproteobacteria bacterium | reverse complement strand
GGCCGGCCTGCCGGTGCGCCCGGCCGCGCGCGCGGACGTCGACAGGCAGGCCGCGGCGCCCTAAATAGGGGCCATGTCCGAAGACCCCGCTGTCCTTGCGCGGCTCTACGCCACCATCCTCGACCGCCGGGGCGCCGACCCCGAGCACAGCCACACCGCGCGGCTGTTCGCCCGTGGCCGCGCGAAGATCGCGCAGAAGCTGGGCGAGGAGGCCGTCGAGGCGGTGATCGAGGCGGTGAAGGACGACCGCGAAAAGCTGATCGCCGAATCGGCCGATGTTGTCTATCACCTGCTGGTGCTGTGGGCCGATGCCGGCATCACGCCCGATGAGGTCTGGCAGCAGCTTGCCGAACGCGAGGGACGCTCCGGCGTCGTCGAAAAGAAGTCCCGGCCGGTGGCGCTTTAGGCGCGAGCGGCGATCCTGGAGAAGACATGACCACGCCCTATGACCCTGGCAACGTGTTTGCCCGCATCCTGCGCGGCGAGATCCCCTGCCGCCGCGTCTATGAGAACGAGCATGTGCTGGCCTTCGATGACATCGCCCCGCAGGCCCCGGTCCACACCCTGGTGATTCCGAAGGGGGCCTATGTGTCGCTGGAGGATTTCACCGCCAAGGCCACGCCGGCCGAGCAGGCGGCGCTGATGGCGGCGATCGGGGAGGTGGCGCGCATCAAGGGGGTCGCGGCCTCCGGCTACCGCGTGCTGTCCAACTGCGGTGCCGACGGGCGGCAGGAGGTGCCCCACCTCCACTTCCACGTGGTCGGCGGCACCCAGCTTGGCCGGATGCTGCCGCGCGAATAGCCGCAGCCGCCCGCCACCGGCGACCCCGTGATGGAAGAGCTGCTGCAGGCCTATGGCTATCCGGCGCTGTTCATAGCCATGCTGCTGGAGGGCGAGAGCTTCGCCCTGCTGGCCGGCGTGCTGGCGCAGCGCGGCCTGATGGACCTGCCGGTGGTGATGGCGATCGCCTTCGCCGGCACCCTGATCAGCGACCAGGTCATGTACTATGTCGGCCGCATCTGGGGGCCGCGCCTGGTCGGCCGCTTCCCGCGCCTGAAGCCGGGCATGGACCGTGCCGCCGTACTGCTGCGCCGCTACGACATCGCCTACATCCTGCTGTTCCGCTGGCTGTGGGGGCTGCGCACGGTGAGCCCGCCGGTCATCGGCATGGCCGGCGTCCCGCCCGGCAAATACCTGTTCTGGAACGTCATCTCGGTCGGCATCTGGGCCGTCCTGTTCCCGCTGCTCGGCTACTGGTTCGGGCGGGCGATCGAGCTGTTCCTGGCCGACCTGAAGCAGGCCGAGACCTTCCTGTTCGCCACCGCCGGGCTGCTGCTCCTGGGCCTGTGGGTGTGGCGCCTGCGGCGGCTGTAACGCGGGCGTCACCGCGGGCTGGTAGAGGCTGGCGTTTCGCACGCCAGAAGGGCCGCCCCCCGCCTCATGGAAGAACTCCTGCAGAGCTATGGCTACTGGGCCTTGCTCGCCGTCACCATGATGGAGGGCGAGACCATCGTGCTGATCGCGGGCTTCCTGGCCCAGCGCGGCTATCTCGACCTGCACCTGGTGATGCTGACCGCCTTTGCCGGCAGCTTCATCGGCGACCAGATATACTATTATGTCGGCCGTCACTGGGGCGGCCGGCTGCTGGCGCGCTTTCCCTCGTGGCGGCGGCCGGTGGAGACCGCCTCGGGCTTCCTGCGCCGCTACGACATCGCCTTCATTTTGGGCTTCCGCTGGATCTGGGGGGTACGCAGCTTCAGCCCCTTCGCCATCGGCATCGCCGGCGTGCCGCCGCTGAAATACCTGGTGTGGAACTTCATCGCGGCGGCGCTGTGGGCCGTGACCTTTCCGCTGCTGGGCTTCTACTTCGGCAAGGCGATCGAGGCGTTCCTGGCCGACGTGAAATCGGTCGAGCTGTACCTGATCGGCATCGCGCTGGCGGGGTTGCTGGGGTTCTGGGGCTGGCGCCACCTGCGGCGGCGCTGAGCGGGCGCTAGCGTCCCGGCACCAGCCGGCGGTAGCTCAGCGCCTCGGCCACATGCAGGCGGCGGACTGGGCCGCCGCCGTCCAGATCGGCCAGGGTGCGGGCCACCCGCAGCACCCGGTGCCAGCCGCGCGCCGAAAGAT
>CAZEQG010000549.1:0-2136 GCA_964514295.1 uncultured Alphaproteobacteria bacterium | reverse complement strand
CAGCCCGTTCGACGACTACCGCGACGCCCTGGCGGCGGGGGCGCAGGCCCCCTATCCGCCGGCGGCCCGGCGCGGCCTTGCGCTGTTCGTCGGCCGGGCCGACTGCCGCCTGTGCCATGCCGGCCCGGCCTTCAGCAATGGCGAGTTCGCGGACATCGGCCGGCGCTACTTCACGGCGCCGGGGCAGGTCGATCCCGGGCGCTATGGCGGGCTCCAGGCGGCCCGCGCCAGCCCCTACAACCGGCTTGGCCTGCATAGCGACGACCCGGCCAGCGGCTGGGCGACGGCGCAGGCGCGGCTCGACCCATGGATGTGGGGCGCCTTCAAGGTGCCGTCCCTGCGCAATGTGGCGCGCACCGCGCCCTACATGCATGATGGCTCGGCCGCCAGCCTGGCCGAAGTGCTGCGCCACTACTCCGAGGTCGACGAGGACCGCCTGCATGCCGATGGCGAGCGCATCGTCCGCGCGCTCCGCCTGTCGGCGGGGGAGATGGCCGACCTCGCGGCCTTCCTGGAAAGCCTGTCCGGCCCCGATCCGCCGCCGCCCGCCCTTGCGCCCTGCCCGTGATCCGGCAAGGATGGGCCATGACCACGCTCACCACCCTCGACGACATCCGCGCCGCCGCGCGCGCCCTGCCGCCGATCATCCGCCGCACGCCGATCCTGCCCTTCGCCCGCGACAATGCCGAGATCGGGCGCGAGCGGCTGTTCCTGAAGCTGGAGAACCTGCAGGTGACCGGCGCCTACAAGGTGCGCGCCGCCTTCACCATGCTGGCCGCGCTGACGCCCGAGCAGCGCGCCCGGGGGGTGGTGATGACCTCCTCGGGCAATTTCGCGCAGGCCTTCGCGCTTGCCGGCCGGCATTTCGGCTGCCCGATCTGTGTCGTCATGCTGGCCGGCACCTCGCCCTACAAGATCGCCGGCACCCGCGCGCTGGGGGCCGAGGTGGACCTGTTCGACGGCCCGCCCCTCGACCGCCAGAAGCGCGTCGAAGAGGTGGCGGCCGCGCGCGGGATGACCGCCATCGACAGTTGGGAGGAGCGCCCGATCACCGCCGGCCACGGCTCCATCGGCCTGGAGATTGCCGAGGACATGCCCGATGTCGAGCAGGTGCTGGTGCCGGTATCCTCAGGCGGCATGGCGGCCGGCACGGCGACGGCGGTGAAGCTGCTGCTGCCCCGGGTGCGGGTGATCGGCGTGCAGCCGGTCAAGGCCAACGCCGCCTACCTGTCGCTCGAGGCTGGCCGGCCGGTTGCCATCGACCACTGGGATTCGATCGCCGACGGGCTGTCGGCCCGGCGGCCGGGCGAATTCCCCTTCGCCCATCTGCAGAAATATCTCGACGGCATCGTGCTGATCGAGGAGGCGGACATCGCCGATGCGCATGTGCTGCTGCGCCGCCGCGCCAAGGTGATGGCGGAGGCGGCCGGCGCCGTCGCCCCCGCCGCCTTCCTGGCCGGCAAGGTCGATACGGGCCTCAAGACGGTGGCGGTGGTCACCGGCGGCAACCTGACGGACGAGACGGCGGCAAAGCTCTCGGCCATGGCCAGGGAATAGGCGAAGCCGCGCTCAGCCCCCGATTTCCCGCAGCTCGCGGGGCAGCACGCTCATCGGCTCATGGCCATCGGCGGTCACCAGCATCTGGTCCTCGATGATCATGGCGCCCACGCCGTCGACATACCACGGCGTCTCGAAGGCCAGCACCATGCCCGGCTCGATCGGCAGCGGGCTGTCGGCGGCGATGAAGGGCCATTCCTCGCTGCCCACATTGGCGCCGAGGCCATGGCCGAAATGGCCGCGGGTGAATTCGGGGAAGCCGGCGCGGACAAGCCCGCCCTGGGCGGCGTGGAACACGTCCGACAGCAGGCGGCCGGGCCGGATCTCGGCGCGGCCCGCCGCATAGGCCTCGGCCAGGGCGCCGAACAGGCGGCGCTGCAGCGGCGACGACCGGCCGACCGTGAAGGTCCGCCCGCTGTCGGATGAATAGCCGGCGATCAGGCAGCCGACATCCACCTTCACCAGGTCGCCGGGCCGTGCCAGCGCCTCCCCGCCCCAGGGATGGGGGCCGACCGAGACATATTCCCACCAGCCGGTCAGGTTGCGCACGCCGCGCGCCGCGGCCGCGCCCTCCACCCC
>CAZEQG010000548.1:0-2137 GCA_964514295.1 uncultured Alphaproteobacteria bacterium | reverse complement strand
GCCACCATCAGCCCCGGCCCGCCCGGCCCGCGCGCCGCCGCCTCGACCAGCAGCCCCTGCCGGCGCAGCAGCGGCAGCACCTGCTGGATCGGCGCCCGCGACACGCCGAGCATGGCGGCGAGCGCCGTCTGCGTCACCCGCGCCCCGGGCGCCAGCCGGCCCTCCGCGATCGCATCCATGATCGCGCCATGGGCCTGCTCGGCAAGGGAGGGGGCAGCCGTAAGCGGCCGGATCGGCTCCAGGCGCATGGCTCCACCCCGGCCACGCTCCCGGCGCTGCTGGTGACCGCCTGGCCGGCTCCCTGCCTGGCCCATCGCACCTTTCCTCCCGCTCCAACCGGCATGACCGCATCCTCCGGCTGTTCCGCCGGCTCACGCCTGCCGCATTCGGAATTCAGAATACACGAATAAGGGGGGCTGGCAAGGCGATGCTGCCGGGGCTGGGTACGCCCAGGGGGAGACGCGCCAGGGAGAGACGCGCCGGGGGAGACGTGCCGCGCGTCTGCCCGCCCGGCCCGATGGAAATAACCGTCCTACAGCCGCTCCCACAGGCCGGTTTCGATGTCGAGGCGGCCCTGATCGAGCAGGCGGAAGTCGCCGCGCGAGATCACCCCGATGACGCGGCCATCGGCCACCACCGGCAGGTGGCGGAACTTGCCATCCTGCATGCAGCGCAGCGCGTCGACGGCGCTGATCTTGCCGCTGACGGTCTCGGGATCGGGGGTCATCACCTCGCGCAGCCGCGTGGTCGCCGGGTCGCGGCCTTCGGCCAGCACCCGGGCGATCGCATCGCGCCCGGTGAAGATGCCGATCAGCGCCCCCTTGTCGTCGGTCACCAGCACCGCGCCGACACACTCGGCGCGCATCACCGCGCAGGCATCCTTCACGCTGGTGTCGCCGCGCAGCCCGACCGGGCGCCGGTGGTGAATGAGATCCCTGACGCTGCCCTCGCTCATCTGCCGCCCTCGCCTCAATGCGTCACGCAGGCTGTCACATTCTGCGGCTTTCCGTTCCGCCGCCTTGATCTGGCGCAACTCCCGGCGGCGGCCGCGGCCTTCCGCAAAGCCCGCCCCCCGGGCGTCAGCCCGGGAAGCCGGCGCCCAGGCTTTCCTCCAGCGCCTGGCGCGCCTTGGTGACGTGGGCTGCCATCAGCACGCCGGCCGCCTCGGCGTCACGGCTGGCGAGCGCCTGCAGGATGTGGGCGTGGTCGTTGGCCACGCCGGCGAAGCGCCCGGGCGAATGGCCAACCCGCCGCCACAATGCCGCCAGCAGCAGCCAGTGACGGTCGGCCAGGGCCAGCGCCTCGGCATTGCCGGCGGCGGCATAGATCGCCTGGTGGAAGCGCGCATTGGCCTTGACCGCGGCATCGAAGGCGCCGGCGGCGGCATGGCCCTCGCGCTCCGCCTCGATCGCCCGCAGCCCGTCCAGCGCCGCCGCGTCCAGCCTTTCGGCCGCGCGCCGGGTCAGCATCACCTCCACTGCCTGGCGCATCTCGAACAGGCTGCGCACGAAGTCGCGGTCGATCGCCCGGGTGCGGGCGCCGCGGTTGGCCACCAGCACCACCAGCCCCTCGCCCGCCAGCTCCCGCAGCGCCTCGCGGATCGGCATGTGGCTGGCGCCATAGCGGGCGGCCAGCGCATCGATCCGCAGCCGCCCCCCGAAGGGCAGCGCGCCGCTGACGATATCCTCGCGGATGGCGGCTTTCACATCGGCGGAAAGACCCATATTTGATCAACTTCTTCGTCCAATGCGCGCAGGATAGCCGGAATCCGCGCTCTTGACAAAGGCCGCAGCGAGCGATCTGATCAAGAAAACGGCCGAACGCTGGTTCGGCGACAAGGGGGGAACGTGCCGGCGCAACCATCGGCAGAACGCTTCGTCGGCATCACGGTGATGCCGGAATATTTCCAGGTCGAAGGGGTGGAGGGGGTGCTGGACCGCCTGGCAGCCCGCGCCGGCGCCACCGCCATCGCCACGTCGCCCTATGTCATGGAGCCTGCGCCCGACGGCGAGGGATCGCGCGAGCCGCCGGCCGATGCCGGGGCGGGCAAGGTCCGGCTGCTCGACCGGCCGCTGTGGGGCCGGCGCGAGCTGTTCGTGCGCACCCAAGCCGCGCTCCAGCACGAGCAGCCGAGCGT
>CAZEQG010000547.1:0-2150 GCA_964514295.1 uncultured Alphaproteobacteria bacterium | reverse complement strand
GACACCCGCAGCACCGGCCACCAGGCCAGCCGCATCGGCCCATGCGCGCCGTCGAGGAGCTGGCGGGCCCGCGCCAGGGCGGCCGCCTGGGCCGCCTCGACCAGGCCGGGGAAGCGCGCCGGATCGACCTGCTTCAGCGCCCCCTGCTCAACGATGAACGGCTCGCTGCGACAGACCAGGTCGAGGGTCTCGGGCCGGTCGGCGAGATCGCGGGTGAGCTGGGCCGCGAGCCGGTCGGCGGCGAGCACCGATTCCCCCGGCGACAGCCGGCCGTAGAGCACCACCCAGCGCCCTTCGGCCACCCTGGCGAACAGGTCGGCAGGGGTGAGGGCACGGCCGAGCCGCCCCTCCACCACCCGGCCGAGCCGGTACAGGAAGCCGCCGATGCCGCTGCCGACCTCGGCCAGCCGCCGGCCGAGCCCGATCAGCCGCAGGCCGGCGGCGGCGATCGGGGCATCGGCGGGATGGCTGTCGAGCAGCGCTGCGGTCGCCTGCCGGAACTGCCCGGCATCGCTGAGGCTGAGCGCCGTGCCCATGGGCATGTCCGGCGGCAGCCTGGCAAGATTGCGGAAGAATTCGGCGACCATGCACCGCAGGTTACGGCCGCCAGGTGTCGAAACCCTTAACGCCCGCGCCCGGCCGCCGCCGGGCGCTAGGAGCGGCCCGGCGCCAGCCGGGTGGGCTGCACCCGCTCCGGCGTGCCGACCACCACGAAGCTGAGCGCCTTGGGATCGAACAGCCGGCGGGCCACGCGCTTCAGGTCTTCCATCGTCACCTGTTCGATCAGGCTGGCGCGGCGCGTGGGATAGTCGATGCCGAGATCGTCGAGCTGCACCGAGACAAGCATGCCGGCGATCCGCCGCGCGCTGTCGAGGCGCAGCCAGAAGCCGCCCAGCACGGATGCCTTGGCACTCTCCACCTCCTCCGGGCTGGGGCCGGCCTCGGCAAGGCGCGCCCATTCCCGCCGGATGATATCGATGGTCTCCAGCGCCTTGGCATTGTCGGTGGCGGTCGACCCCAGGACCAGGGCGGAGGCTTCCAGCGGCACCAGCCCGACACCGATGCCATAGGCAAGGCCGCGCTTCTCGCGCACCTCCTCCGTCAGCCGCGAGCCAAAGCCGCCGCCCAGGATCTCGGCCAGGATGGTGGCGGCGAAATAGTCCGGATCCTTCCGCTTCAGCCCGGCATGGCCGAAGGTGATGTTGGCCTGCGGCCCGGGCCGCTCGACCACCACCACGTCGCCCTGCGTGGCCGGGGCGACCTCGGCGACCGCGACCGGCGCGGCGGCCGCCGGCAGGTCGCCGAACAGCCCGTCCAGCGCAACGGCCAGCCGGGCCGGCGTGATGTCGCCGACCACGCCGATCACCAGGTTGCCGCGGGCCAGCCGGCCTTCCAGGTAGCCGCGCATGTCGGCCGCCGTGATGGCGGCCAGCGATGCCTCGCTGCCATTGCGCGGGCGGGCGTAGGGGTGGCCGGGGAAGGCCAGCTCCCAGAACAGCCGCCCCGACAGGTTGCGCGGCTGGCGATCGTTGCGGCGGATCTCGTTCACCAGGCTGTCACGCACCCGGGCCAGGGGCTCGGGGTCGAAGCGTGGCCGGGTCAGTGCCAGCTTCATCAGCCCGACCGCCTCGTCGAAGGTGGCGGTGCGGCTGCGGAAGCCGCCCGACAGGCTTTCCATCCCGGCCTCGAAGCTCATGCCGACGGAAAGCTCGGCCAGCCGCTCCTGGAAGGCCTGGGCGTCAAGTTCTCCCGCCCCCTCGTCCAGCATCGCCGCGGTCAGGCGCGCCAGCCCCTCCTTGCCGGCGGGGTCGGCCAGCCCGCCGCCGCGCGCGGCGAATTCCAGCGCCACAATCGGCAGGCTCGGATCCTGCACCAGCCAGGCCTCCACCCCCTTCGCCGATACCACCTTCTGGATCTCGATCGCCTGGGCCGGCAGCGCCAGCAGCAGCCAGGCCGCCAGGATGCGGAACATGGTCGTCATCGCGCTCAACTCGTCTGCTTGGGCTTCAGGATGCCGGTCACCGAGGCTTCCGGGCGCAGCACGGCGCGCGCCGCCGCCTCCACCGCCGCGCGGTCGACAGCGCCGATGCGCGCCGGCCATGCCTCCACATCGGCGATGCTGCTGCCGGTCGCGAGCGCCCGGCCCAGCG
>CAZEQG010000546.1:0-2152 GCA_964514295.1 uncultured Alphaproteobacteria bacterium | reverse complement strand
CGCCGGTGGCCGCGGTCGCCCGCGAGGGCGACGGCTTCCGCCTGGCGACGCCGCGCGGCGAGGTGGTGGCCCGCCAGGTGGTGGCGGCGACCAATGGCTATACCGGCGGCGCCACCCCCTGGCTGCGGCGGCGGCTGGTGCCGGTCGCCAGCTACATCATCGCCACCGAGCCGCAGGACCCGGTGCTGCTGAAGAAGCTGGTGCCGAACGGGCGCATGCTGTCGGACACCAAGCGGGTGCTGAACTACTACCGCCTGTCGCCGGACGGCAGCCGGGTGATCTTCGGCGGCCGCGCCAGCTTCCGCAATGTCGGCGCGCGCGAGGCGGCACCCACCCTGCACGCCCACATGACGATGATCTGGCCCGAGCTGGCGGGCGCCCGCATCAGCCATGCCTGGAATGGCAATGTCGCCTTCACCTTCGACCATACGCCCCATCTCGGCGTGCAGGACGGCATCCACTATGCCGTCGGCTGCCAGGGCAGCGGCGTGGCGATGATGAGCTATCTGGGCTACCGGCTGGCCCGCAAGCTGGCCGGCGGCGCCAACGAGCCGGCCAGCGCCTTCGACGGCAACCCCTACCCCACCCTGCCGCTCTATGACGGCCGCCCCTGGTTCCTGCCGCTGGTCGGCACCGCCTACCGGCTGCGCGACTGGCTCGACCGGCGGGCAGCCTGACGGCTCAGCCGATCATCCGGGCGATCGCCAGCAGCTTCTCGTCGCCACCCTTGGCGCCGACCACCTGCACGCCGAGCGGCATGCCGTTCGCCCCGACGGCGCCCGGAATGCTGATGCAGGGAAGCTGCAGGGCCGAGGTCCACAGCGAGAAGGTGGCGTCGCCGGTGAAGTCGAGGCCGAGTGGCGCCTCGCCGGTGGCGGCCGGCAGGATCAGGCCATCCCACGGCGCCATGAAGGCGGTGAAGGCTGCCCGCAGCGCCTCGGCCGCGGCGACGGCGGCGGCGTAGCCCGGGGCGTTGGCGCGGCCCAGCGCGATGAATTCCCGCAAGGCCGGCGACAGCAGCTCCGGGCAGCGCCGCTCATAGGCATCGAAGGCGCGCGCCGCCTCCACCGTGATCATCCGCCGGTGCAGCGGCAGAGCCTCAGCGAAGGCCGCCGGCAGGCTGATGCGCGGCGCCCCCAGCCGGTCGGCCAGGCGGTCGCATGCCGCCAGCATGGCCGGTTCGGCCAGGTGGTCGAAGGGGGTTTCGGCCCGGGCCAGGCGGAACGGCCCGGTGCCGGGATCGCGCCAGCCTTCCACCAGCACCGGGCCAAGGCGGTGGAGAAGCTCCGCATCGGCCGCCATCCAGCCGATGGTGTCCATGCTGCCGGCCAGCTCGTGGACGCCGGTCACGTCGGTGCGCCCGGCCGTGGACTTGAAGCCGTGGACGCCGCAGTAGGAGGCCGGACGGATCACCGAGCCGCCGGTCTGGGTGCCAAGCGCCACCGGCGCCATGCCGGCCGCGACCGCCGCCGCCGATCCGCTGGACGAGCCGCCCGGGGTGCGGCGCGGATCATGCGGGTTCACCGTGCCGCGCGGCGTCATGTGGGCGAACTCGGTCGTCACGGTCTTGCCCAGGATCACCGCGCCCGCCGCCTTCAGCTTCGCCACGCAGGCGGCATCGCGCGCCGGCACATGCCCGGCGAACACCGGCGAGCCGTATTCGGTGCCGAGCCCGGCGGTGTCGATCAGGTCCTTCACCGCAACCGGCAGCCCTGCCAGCGGCCCGTCGCCATGGGGCACCGGCGGCGCCAGCCGCAGGAAGGCGCCAATGGCGCCATCCCTGGCCGCGATCGCGGCACGGTAGTGGTCGGCGTCAGGCGTCATCGTCGACCGCCAGATGGGCCACGCAGTCGCCCCGCTCCACCCGGCCGAAATGGCGCTGGCAGACCACCAGCCCGCCCTCGCGGAAACGGACGGGGACCGGCGGCCGGCCGGGATCGTCGACGAAGTGCACCTGCCCGGCAAGCTCGCCCGCCGCCACCGTGTCGCCCAGGGCGACGGCCGGCTCGAACAGGCCGGGGGCGGGGGCATAGACCATCCAGTCATTGCCCGGCACCGCCATCAGCCGCACCGGCCCGGCCGCCGGCACGCCCGCCCCGGCGGCGATGCCGAGATGGGCGAGCAGGCGCCTCAGCCCCGCCTCCAGCATGGC
>CAZEQG010000545.1:0-2153 GCA_964514295.1 uncultured Alphaproteobacteria bacterium | reverse complement strand
GGCAACCGGGCGGTGCCGCTGTCGGGGCCGCGCGACGGCGTGCACGCGCTGGGCGGGGGCATCGGCATGGGGCTCAGCATGGGCATCGGCGCCGCCCTGGCGGCGGGCGGCCGCAAGACCGTGGCGCTGGTCGGCGATGGCGGCATCATGCTGCAGATCGGCGAGCTGGCGACCGCGGTGCAGGAGAACGCCGACCTGGCGGTGCTGCTGATGAACGACCGCGGCTACGGCGTCATCCGCAACATCCAGGACGCCAAGTACCAGGGCCGGCGGGTCTATGCCGACCTTCACACGCCGGATTTCGCGGCACTGGCCGCCTCCCTCGGCCTCGCCCATGCCCGCATCGACACGCTCTGCGGCATCGGCCCGGCGCTGGCGCGCGAGATCGCCAAGTCCGGCCCCCGCCTGATCGAGGTGGACATGGCGGCGATCGGCCCCTTCGCCCGCCCCTTTGCCGGCCCGCCCGTGAGGAAGTGACCATGCTGACAGGCATCGATGCGATCACCTATGGCGTCGAGGACATGGAGCGCTCGGCGCAGTTCTTCCTCGACTGGGGGCTGACCCGGACGGTGGCGGAGCCCGGCCGCATCGTCTTCGAGACCCTGGATGGCGGTGAGGTGGTGCTGCGCCCGGCCGATGCGCCCGACCTGCCGCCGCCCTTCGAGGCCGGCTCGACGCTGCGCCGCGTCACCTGGGGCGTGCGCTCCGCCAGGGCGCTGAAGGCGCTGGCCGGCATCGCCGCCGACCCGACCGGCCTTGCCATAGACTTCCGCCCGAGCCGCCGGCGCAAGGTGGCGGTCAAGGGCAGCCCCGCCAACACCATCGACCGCGCCCGCCGGATCGATGCGCCGAGCCCGGTCTACGAGCGGGCGCAGCCGGTGAAGATCGGACATGTCGTGCTGTTCGTGGCCGATGTGGCGGCGGCCGAGGCGTTCTATGTCGGCCGGCTGGGCTTCGTGCCGTCCGACCGCTATCCGGGCGAGGGCGTGTTCCTGCGCTGCAATGCCCGGGGCGGGCATCACGACCTGTTCCTGCTGAAGCATCCGGCCGGCCGGCCCGGGCTGAACCACGTCGCCTTCACCGTGCGCGACATTCACGAGGTGTTTGGCGGCGGCCTGCACATCGCCCGCCAGGGCTGGCAAACCCAGATCGGCCCCGGCCGCCATCCGATCAGCTCCGCCTTCTTCTGGTACTTCCGGAACCCGGCCGGCGGCCTTGCCGAATACTACACGGACGAGGACCACCTGACCGAGCGCTGGGTGGCGCGCAGCTTCGAGCGGCGGCCGGAACTGTTCGCCGAATGGGCGATCGCCGGCGGCCTGGATCCGGCCACCCGCCGCCAGCGGCCGCCGGCCTGATGGCTACCTTCGCCGGCCGGCGCATCGTCATCACCGGGGCCGGCGGCGGGCTCGGGCTTGCCTATGCCCGCCGTCTGGCGCGCGACGGCGCCGAGGTGATCATCGCCGAGCTGAACGCCGAGCTTGGCGCCGCCGCCGAGGCCGCGCTGACGGCCGAGGGGCTGGCCGCCCGCTTCGTGCCGACCGACGTGACGAGCGAGGAATCGCTCGGCCGGCTCGCCGCCGCGGCCGGGCAGGTGCATGGGCTGGTGTGCAATGCCGGCTGGGCCAACAATGTGGGCGGCCGCGACTACCGCGAGATCGACGTCGAGAGCTGGGACCGGATGATGGCGATCAACGTCCGCGGCACCTGGCTGACGGTGCGCGCCATCGCACCCGGCATGGCCGATGGCGGGGCGATCGTCACCACCGGCTCGGATTCGATGCTCTGGGGGGCGCCGAAGCTGCTGCACTACGTCACCTCCAAATCGGCGATCATCGGGCTGACCCGCAGCCTGGCGCGCGAACTGGGGGAGCGGGCGATCCGGGTGAACTGCCTGCTGCCCGGCCTGACGGTCGTGGAGGCGACGAAGGACATTCCGCGCCAGCGCTGGCAGGACTATGCCGAGCGCAGGCTGATCAAGCGCGACCAGTACCCCGAGGACGTCGAGGGCGTCGTCGCCTTCCTGCTGGGCGACGACAGCCGCTTCATCACCGGCCAGGTGCTGGTGGTCGATGGCGGCTTCGCGCTCTACTGACGTCCGGTCAGCGTCATGCGCTTCTGACCTCGGCGAGGAAGCGCTCGACCTCGGCGCG
>CAZEQG010000544.1:0-2154 GCA_964514295.1 uncultured Alphaproteobacteria bacterium | reverse complement strand
CCTTGTCGGCCACCATGAAGGCCGAATAGAAGCCGACGCCGAACTGGCCGATCAGCGACACGTCCTTGCGCTGGTCGCCCGACAGGCCGCCGAGAAAGGCCGAGGTGCCGGACCGCGCGATGGTGCCGAGATTGGCCACCAGCTCCCCCCGGTCCATGCCGATGCCATTGTCGGCGATGGTCAGCGTGCGGGCGGCCTTGTCGGCGGACAGCTCGATGCGGAAGCCGGCCTCCTCGCCCAGCAGCCCGGGCTCGGTGAGCGCCAGGTAGCGCAGCCGGTCGCAGGCGTCCGACGCGTTGGAGATCAGCTCGCGCAGGAAGATCTCCCGCTCGCTGTAGAGCGAGTGGACCACGATATCGAGCAGGCGCGAGACCTCCGCCTGGAAATGCAGGGTTTCGGCGGCCTCTTGCTGGGCGGCGCTGTCGGTCATTGTCGCTGTTCCCTGGGATGCAGGCGCCTGACTTAGGCGCAGCCGGCCGGGCCATCAAGGGGAAGGAATGGTGCCCGTCGAACAGGCTTCAGCAGCGGCCCTGGTTTGCACCCTTGCGAGACCGGCACGGCCCGCCGATTCTATGGTGCGTGACCACCGCCCATCGCCTGACCGCCGTGCTGGGGCCGACCAATACCGGCAAGACGCATCTGGCCATCGAGCGCATGCTGGGCCATGCCACCGGCATGATCGGCTTTCCCCTGCGCCTGCTGGCGCGCGAGAACTACGACCGCATCGTCGCGGCCAAGGGCGCGCGCGCGGTGGCGCTGGTGACGGGGGAGGAGAAGATCGTGCCGCCGAACCCGCGCTGGTTCGTCTGCACCGTCGAGAGCATGCCGGTCGACCGGCCGGTGGAGTTCCTGGCGGTCGACGAGATCCAGCTCTGCGGCGACCCCGAGCGCGGTCATGTGTTCACCGACCGGCTGCTGTCGGCGCGCGGCCTGTCGGAGACCATGTTCCTCGGCGCCGAGACGATCAAGCCACTGATCCGCAAGCTGCTGCCCAGGGCCGAGATCGTCACCCGGCCGCGGCTGTCGACCCTGCGCCACGCCGGCTACCGCAAGGTCACCAGGCTGCCCCGCCGTTCGGCCGTGGTCAGCTTCTCCGCCCAGGAGGTCTACGGCTTCGCCGAGATGGTGCGCCGCCACCGCGGCGGCACCGCCGTCGTCCTCGGCGCGCTGAGCCCGCGGGCGCGCAATGCCCAGGTCGGCCTCTACCAGTCGGGCGAGGTCGACTACCTGGTGGCCACGGATGCCATCGGCATGGGCCTCAACATGGACCTCGACCATGTCGCCTTCGCCAGCCTGACCAAGTTCGACGGCCGCCAGCCGCGCCGGCTGGAAGCGGCCGAGCTGGCCCAGATCGCCGGCAGGGCCGGGCGGCACATGAGCGATGGCAGCTTCGGCACCACGGCCGATCTCGGCGAGCTCGATCCCGACACCGTCGCCCGCATCGAGGCGCACGAGTTCGATCCGCTGACCAGGCTCTACTGGCGCAACAGCGATTTAAGCTTCCGCAGCCTCGCCGACCTCCAGCGCAGCCTCGCCCGCCGGCCGGACTCGCCGGTGCTGCTGCGCCGGCGCGAGGCGGACGACCAGCAGGCCCTCGAGGCGCTGGCCCGCCAGGCCGACATCCAGGCCCGCGCCGCCAACCCGGCCCGGCTGCGCCTGCTGTGGGAGGTCTGCCAGATCCCCGATTTCCGCAAGACCATGGCCGATCTGCATGTCCGCCTGCTGGGCCAGGTGTTCCGCCACCTGACCGAGCCGGCCGGGCGGCTGCCGGCCGACTGGGTGGCCGGCCAGGTCGCCCGGCTGGACAATCCCGAGGGCGACATCGACACGCTGACCGCCCGCATCGCCCATGTCCGCACCTGGACCTACATCGCCCACCGCGCCGACTGGCTGGCCGATGCCGCCCACTGGCAGGAGCGGGCGCGGGCGATCGAGGACCGGCTGTCCGATGCGCTGCACGAACGCCTGACCCAGCGCTTCGTCGACCGCCGGGCGGCGGTGCTGGTGCAGGGCCTGGCGGCGGGGCGGGAGCTGGCGGCGGGCGTGCGGCCCGACGGCACGGTGGTGGTGGAGGGGCATATCGTCGGCCGGCTGGAAGGCTTCCGCTTCGTCGCCGACATCGCGGCCGGCGATCTCGGCGGCCGGGCCGTGCTG
>CAZEQG010000543.1:0-2158 GCA_964514295.1 uncultured Alphaproteobacteria bacterium | reverse complement strand
CCGGCCGCCAGCGCCCGGAAGGGATGCAGCCGCAGCAGGCCCCGGCCCAGCGCCTCGGCCCGCTCGACCGCGGCGCGCGGGGCCGCGAAGGGGATGATCTTCAGGGTGCCCACCATCTGGCCCGGTGTCACCCGGCTGAAGGGCGGCACCACCGCCAGCGTCACCGCCTCGTCGATCAGGTTCAGCCCGTCCAGCGCGCCGGCGTCATAGGCCAGGATGCCGGCCGCCTCGGCGTAGAGGTTGCAGCGCCCCGTGAAGGGGGCGGACAGGCTGAGGCCCGGCCCGCCGACGGCCTCGGCGACGCGGCGGGCGGCCTCATCCTCGGCCAGGTCCCCGGCATCGAGGATGGCCACCGTCACGGTGGTGACACCGCTGGCGGCCAGCGCCTCCAGCTCGGCTGCCGTCAGCACCCGGCCCTTCTTCAGGGTGCGCCCGCCGGCACGGGTGGAATGGGCCAGCACCGCACCCAGGGCCTCGGCCACCGGGACCGGCCCGAACCTCATCTGCCGGCGCGCCTCACCGCGGTGATCTGGGCCAGGATCGCGGTCGCGATCTCGGCCGGGGAGACGGCGGCGATGTCGAGGCCGACGGGTCCGTGGATGCGGGCCAGGGCCGCCTCGTCGAAGCCTTCGGCCCGCAGCCGGTCGAGCCGCCTGCCATGGGTGCGCCGGCTGCCGAGCGCGCCGATGTAGAAGGCCGGCGAGCGCAGCGCCGCCGCCAGGGCCGGATCGTCGATCTTGGGATCATGGGTGAGGGTGACCACGGCGGTGCGGGCATCGGGCTTCAGCACCGCCATCGCCTCGTCCGGCCAGTCGTGACGCAGCGCCACCTCGGGAAAGCGGCTGTCGGTGGCAAAGGCGCGGCGCGGGTCGATCACGGTCACCGCATAGCCCAGTATGCCGGCCATCGGCACCAGGGCCTGGGCGATATGCACCGCGCCCACCACGAACAGGCGGGGGGCGGGGCTGATCGCCTGCACGAAGGTGCCATCCTCCTGCCGGCCCGAGCGGTCGGCGGCGACCAGCGCGCGCACCGCCGCCGCATCGACCGCAAGCTCGCCGATCACCGCATCCGGGGTGACCAGGGCCTGGGCGCCATCGGCCAGCCGCGTGACCAGGCCGACCGGCATGCGCGCCGCCCGGGCCGCCAGCACCGCCTCCAGCAGCGCCCGCTTCATTCCACGCGCTCGACGTAGACCTGCACCTTGCCGCCGCAGGCCAGCCCCACCTCCCACGCCTGCTCGTCGCTGACGCCGAAATCGAGCAGGCGCGGGCTGCCGTCGCGCATGGTCTTCAGCGCCTCCTCGACCACCGCGCCCTCGATGCAGCCGCCCGACACCGAGCCCAGCATGGTGCCGGCCTCGTCGACCACGAGCTGGCTGCCGACCGGCCGCGGGGAGGAGCCCCAGGTGGTGACAACCGTGGCGATGGCCACCGCCCGCCCGGCCTCGCGCCAGTCGCGGGCCGCCCGCAGCAGGGCTTCGTCTGGATCATGCATCGGCCAGTCTCTCCCTCCACGCCAGGGCCGCCGACAGCCGCGGCGGCGCCGGGCGCGACAGCGCCAGCGACAGGTCGGCGAGGCTCTGCAGATTGTGCACCGTGCGGAACTCGTCGACATGCGGCAGCATCGACCGCACGCCCCTGGATTTGGGCGCGAAGCCGTCGAAGCGCAACAGCGGGTTCAGCCAGATCAGCCGGCGGCAGGATTTGTGCAGCCGCTCCATCTCATGGGACAGCCCGCTGCCGGCATCGCGGTCGAGGCCGTCGGTGATCAGCAGCACCGAGGCGCCCTGGCCCAGCACCCGGCGCGACCAGTCGCGGTTGAAGGCGGCCAGTGCTGCGCCGATCCGGGTGCCGCCGGACCAGTCCTCGACATGGCGGCCGATGCGGGAAAGCGCCTCGTCCACGTCGCGCCGGCGCAGGTCGCGGGTGATGTTGGTCAGCCGGGTGCCGAACACGAAGCTGAACACCCGGTCGCGGTCATTGGTAAGGGCATGCAGGAAGTGCAGCATCATGCGCGAATAGCGGCTCATCGAGCCGGAGATGTCACACAGCACCACCAGCGGCGGCACCCGCACGCGCGGTGCCCGCCAGGCCAGCGCAATGCCGCCCCCGCCCTGGCGCAGGCTGGCGCGGAAGGTGGCGCGGGGATCGGGGCG
>CAZEQG010000542.1:0-2159 GCA_964514295.1 uncultured Alphaproteobacteria bacterium | reverse complement strand
ATGTCGGCGGCGGCGATGCGGGCGGCGGCATCGCGGTCGTGGAAGCTGTCGCCGAGGCAGATCACGCGGGCGGGCCGCCGGCGCTCCACCGCCTCGGCCAGCCGGGCCAGCGTCTCGCGGGTGTCGTAGGGCGGCAGCAGGCGGCCCCGCGCGGCAAAGGCCGAGCCCTTTTCCAGGTGCAGGTCGGCGACCAGCAGCGCGCTCTCGGCCGGCCACCACAGGGCGCCCGATGCCTCGGCCTCCAGCCAGGCGCCATTCAGCAGGATCGGCGCGGTCCTCACAGCGGCAGTGCCCCCTGGCCGGGGATCGTCATGGCCTCGGCGATCACGGCATCGGCCGCCTCGTCCAGCAGCGCGTCGATGCCGCTGCCCGCCACCTGCTCGCGGCCGATCTCCAGGATCACCGGCACGGCGAGCGGGCTGATGCGGTCGAGCGGGCGGTGGCGGATGCGGCCCTTCACGCGGCCCAGCATGGCGGCCAGCCGGCCGATGTCGGTCAGGCCCGAGGCGGCGTCCTGGCGCGTGGCCTGGAGCAGGATGTGGTCGGGCTCGTGCCGGCGCAGCACGTCGTAGATCAGGTCGGCGTTCATCGTCATCTGCCGGCCGGTCTTGGTCTGCCCCAGCAGCTTCTGGTCGATCAGCCCGGCAATCACCGCGACGTTGCGGAAGGTGCGCCGCAGCATGCTGCTCTCGTCCATCCAGGCTTCCAGGTCGTCGCCCAGCATGTCCTGGTCGAACAGCGCGTCGATGTCGCGCGCCGCCTCCAGCGACCACACCGCCAGCACATAGTCGGTGGCAACGAAGCCGAGCGGCGACAGGCCGGCGCGCTCCATCCGCCGGGTCAGCAGCATGCCCAGCGTCTGGTGGGCGTTGCGGCCCTCGAAGCAGTAGGCAACCAGGAACTGCTTGCCGGCGCGCGGAAAGCTCTCCACCAGCAGCCCTTCGCCATCGGGCAGGACGCTCACCCACTGCTGCAGGCGCAGCCATTCCTCGACCGGGCCGGGCAGGCCCGGCCACCGCGCCGGGTCGGCCAGCAGGCCGCGTACCCGCTCGGCCAGATGCGTCGACAGCGGCAGCCGGCCGCCGGCAAAGGCCGGTACCTTGGGTTCGCCCTCGCCGCCCGGCGTCACCAGCGCCTCGGTCTCGCGCACGCCCTGGAAGCGCAGCAGCCGGCCGGCGAAGATGAAGGTGTCGCCCGGAACCAGGCCCTGGACGAAATATTCCTCCACCTCGCCCAGCACCGGGCCGCGGTTCAGCCGCACCTTCATCGTCACCGTCTCCACGATGGTGCCGACATTCTGCCGGTAGCGCTGGGCATGGGCCGGGGTGGCGACGCGCCAGCGCCCGTCGGCGCCGCGCCGCAGCCGGCGGAAGCGGTCATAGGCGCGCAGCGCGTAGCCGCCGGTGGCGACGAAGTCCAGCACCTGCTCGAAGCTGGCACGGTCGAGCTGGCAGTAGGGCTCGGCCCGCGTCACCTCGGCGAACAGGGCGTCGGCGTCCTCAGGGCCGGCGCAGCACAGGCCGAGAATGTGCTGGGCCAGCACGTCGAGCCCGCCGGGGCGCGGCGGATCGCCGTCGAGCGTGCCGGCGCGCACGGCATCCATGGCCGCCCGGCATTCCAGGTACTCGAAGCGGTTGGCCGGCACCAGCAGGGCCCGGCTGGGCTCGTCCAGCCGGTGATTGGCGCGGCCGATGCGCTGCACCAGCCGGCTGGCGCCCTTGGGTGCCCCGACCTGGACCACCAGATCGACAGCCGCCCAGTCGAGCCCCAGGTCGAGGGAGGAGGTCGCCACCACCGCGCGCAGCCGGCCCTCGGCCATCGCCGCCTCGACCTTGCGCCGCTGCTCGACGGCAAGGCTGCCGTGGTGCAGCCCGATCGGCAGGTTCTCCTCGTTCAGCCGCCACAGCGCCTGGAAGCACAGTTCGGCCTGCGCGCGGGTGTTCACGAACACCAGCGTGGTGGCATGGCGGCGGATCTCGGCCATCACCGCCGGCATGGCATGGACCGCCATATGGCCGGCCCAGGGCACTTCCGGCAGGCTCAGTATCTTCAGCTCCGGGGCGGCGCCGGCCTGGCCCTCCACCAGCTCGACCGCCCCCTCCGGCCCCAGCCAGCGCAGCAGGCGCGCCGGCTCGGCCACCGTCGCCGACAGGCCGACC
>CAZEQG010000541.1:985-2164 GCA_964514295.1 uncultured Alphaproteobacteria bacterium | reverse complement strand
CCGCCACCGCCGCCCGGCCGACGCCGCGCCCCCAGGCGTCGCGCGCGCCGATCATGATCGACAGCTCGGCCGAGGCGTGGCGCGGGTCGATGGCGTTGAGCGCGATGTTGCCGACATGCCGCCCGTCGAGCCGTACCGCGAACACCCGGTCGCCACGCGCGGCGGCAGCGTCGAGATAGGCCGCAAGATCGGCCGGCGTGGCCGCAAAGGGCTCTGCGGCGCGCCAGCGCATCACCTCGGCATCGGCCAGCCAGGCGCACCACTCGGCCGAGATGTCGGCCGCCGCCAGCGGCGCCAGGTCAACGCTCACGCCAGCCTCGGGAAGGCCAGCAGGGCGGCCCGGTTCAGCACGGTTTCCAGCGTCGCCTCGTCGAGGTCGAGGCTGGCGAGCTTGCCCAGGGTCCAGGCCGGGCTCATGAGCTGGCCATCGCAGGAGAACACCACCCGCTCGGCGCCCACCCCGGCGATCAGGGCGGCGATATCGGTCTCGGCCCTGAGCGCGGTCGAGGTGGCGATGTCGAAATGCACGTTGGGCAGCGGCGCCAGGTCGCGCCAGCGCCAGGTCGAATGGGCGGCCACGAAGCGCAGGCCGGGATGGGCGCGGGCGGCCGCCGCCATGCCCGGCAGATGGGCCATCAGCGGCCATTCCGGATGGCGGGCCAGCCAGTCCAGGATCGGGGCATAGGCCGCATCGTCGAGCGTCAGCCCGTAGAAGTCCTGGATCGTCTTGGCGCCGACGAAGCGGCGGTCGGGCCACCAGCGCTCCAGTTCGGCGAGGGTCTCGGCCGGCCGCCGGGGATCCACCACGACCAGCCCGCGCACCCTGGCATCGCCGGCGCACAGGGCGGCGGTCTCGGCATTGCCGGCCAGGATGTCGTCGTTGAGGGCGCGGATCGAGTTGGAGACGACCAGGCGGTAGCCGAAGGCGTCGAACTCCGCCGACAGGTCGGCCGGCGACAGGCGCGGCTCGATCAGGTTCCAGCCGCTGGTGTGCCAGTGGGTGTCGATCTTCGGCCGGGCCAGCAGCGGCGCCCAGGCGGGCGGCGGCGCCACCCGGCCGGGCGGCAGGCCGAACAGCCGGCGCAGGTTGCCCGTCAGCACCGCCTGGCGGTCGGCCTCCGGCAGCCGTGCGGCCCAGGCCAGGAACACCGGCGCCAGGGCGAAGGTGGCCGGCGCGTT
>CAZEQG010000541.1:0-832 GCA_964514295.1 uncultured Alphaproteobacteria bacterium | reverse complement strand
TCATCCAGCGCACCAGCACCGGGCCTTCGGCGAGATCGTCCGCGATGGCGGAAAGCTCGCGCCGGTCGGCCAGCCCCAGCACCACCGGCAGCCCCAGGCCGGCGGCCTGGCGCAGCAGCGCCCGGAAGGCCCGGCCGCCCGGCGCCCAGCCCTGAAGGGCCGGGAACAGGCCGACCGCAAGGAAGCCGGCGGCCTTGATGCGCAGCAGGTCTTCGCCGCCGGGATCGAAGCCCGGCAGGCTGACCACGCCGACCGGCAGCAACGCGCCGCCGCTGGCCGCGCAGGCCGCCAGCGTTTCGGCATTGCCCTCGCGGAAGTCGAAGTTAAGCGCCTTGGCGCTGGCTGCCAGGGCCAGGCCGAGCCCGGTCTGGCGCAGGTGCGCCGCCACGTCCAGCACCGTGCCGCTGGCCGCATCGCGGCCGATGAGGATGCCGCCGTCCATCAGGGCAGGCGCTCGACCGGCCGGCCCAGCGCCGCCGCCTCGTCGAGCATGGTGGAGGTGATGCCGGCCACCACATCGGCCGCCAGGATCGCCTCGGCCGGGCTGCCCTCCTCGGAGACCAGCACGCGCGGCCCGGCCTCCCGGCGCCAGGCATCATACTTGCCCGGCGTGTCGCGGGGGTGGGGGCGGATCACCACCGTTCCCGTGCTGCGGGCGATCAGGGCGGCCAGCACGTCGAACTCGTCGACCGGGATCGGCTTGCCGGCCGCCCGCATCTCCGCCAGGCATTCGGAGGCGAACAGCACCACCGGCCCCGGCCCGGCCCAGCGTGCCCGCAGCGCCGCCGCCCGGGCGCCGTCGACACCGCGCCGCTTCAGCCGCTCCAGGTGC
>CAZEQG010000540.1:0-2166 GCA_964514295.1 uncultured Alphaproteobacteria bacterium | reverse complement strand
AACCGAATGATTGTCAACAGACCGCAGACGCTGTCATCAGGCGCTGGCCGCCTCGTTTCTGCCCAGACCGGCGCGCGGGGCGGAGCATACGCATTCGCACGGAGCCGGTCCGGCACATGGGGCCGCCCCCGCCCGCGCTCTGGTGCCCGGCGTGCGGGCGATCATCGCCGTCGCCTCGGGCAAGGGCGGCGTCGGCAAGTCGACCACCGCCACCAATCTTGCCCTCGGCCTGGCCGCCGGCGGCCGCCGGGTCGGCCTGCTCGATGCCGATGTCTACGGCCCCTCGGTGCCGCGCATGATGGGCATCAGCGGCCGGCCGACGAGCCATGACGGCAAGATCCTGCAGCCGATGGACAGCTACGGCATCAAGTGCATGTCGATGGGCTTCCTGGTGGCCGAGGACACGCCGATGATCTGGCGCGGCCCGATGGTGATGGGGGCGCTGGAACAGATGCTGCGCGATGTCGCCTGGGGCGAGCTTGACGTGCTGGTGATCGACATGCCCCCCGGCACCGGCGATGCCCAGCTCACCATCGCCCAGCGCGTGCCGCTGGCCGGCGCGGTGATCGTGTCGACGCCGCAGGACATCGCCCTGCTGGATGCCCGTAAGGGCCTCAACATGTTCCGCAAGGTCGACGTGCCGGTGCTCGGCATCATCGAGAACATGAGCTATTTCTGCTGCCCCAATTGCGGCCACCGCAGCGACATTTTCAGTCATGGCGGGGCCCGCCGCGAGGCCGGGCGTCTGGGGGTGGAGTTCCTTGGCGAGGTGCCGCTCGACATGGCGATCCGCGAGACCGCCGATGGCGGCCAGCCGATCGTGGTGTCCCGCCCCGACAGCCCGCATGCCGCCGCCTACCGCGAGATCGCCGAAAGGGTGTGGGCGAAGGTCGGCGGGGGGGCGCAGCGGGCGGCCCCGCGCATTGTGATCCAGTAGCGCGGTGCTAGGATAGCCCGCGATGACGGGGGCGGTCGCGTTTTCGGATCTGGGGGTGCTGGTGGTCGAGGATGACGATCGCCACCGCATCCTGCTGGTCGACATGCTGGACAGCCTGGGGGTGGCCGATGTCCGCCAGGCGAGCGACGGCACCCAGGCGCTGAAGGTGCTGAACGCCTTCGTGCCCGATGCCATCCTTGCCGATCTGCGCATGGCGCCGATGGACGGGCTGGAATTCGTGCGCCGCGTCCGCCGCCTTTCCCCGCCGCATGACCCGGCGGTGCCGATCCTGATGATGACCGGCTTTGCCGACCGCGAGGTGGTGATCGCCGCCCGGGATGCCGGCGTCACGGATTTCGTGGCCAAGCCCGTGGGGCTGGACACGCTGCGCAAGCGCCTGCAGATGATCCTCAACGACAACCGCGACTTCGTCCGCGCCGACAGCTATGCCGGGCCGGACCGCCGCCGCCGCGACGATCCGGCCTTCAAGGGGCCGAACCGGCGCAAGCGCCGGCAGACCACGCCCTAATAGCGCAGGAACAGGTTCAGGAGCCGTCCGATCGGCCCGGTCAGGCGCAGCGGCGCATCGGTATAGGCAAGGCAGATGCAGTCCTCGCCCGGCTCGGCGACCGGGCTGTGATCGGTGTCGGTGTCGGCCAGGCACAGGTCGCCGCGGCGGAAAACCTGGTCGCCGTCGCGGAAGGCGCCGGTCAGCACCAGCGTCAGCTCGCTGCCGAGATGGGTGTGCCGGGGCATCGGGGCGCCGGCCGCCACGCGCAGCAGCTTCAGCTTCTCGCCATCCGCACCTCCCGGCAGTTCCATCCACGAAAGCCCGTCGGTCACCCGGCGCCAGGTGATGCCGCCGAGCCCGGCGAGATGGTCGGCCAGCGGCTGCGGCAGCGCCGCCCCGGGCGGTCCGCTCAGGCGTCTGGCCGGGCGAGGGGGTGGCGGCGGCGGGCCGTCCAGCCGGGCCAGCAGCCGGTCAAGACCGTCCCCGTCCTCGCCGCCGGCCGGCGCCGTCGCTTCCAGCAGGCTGCCGCCGACCGCCTCCAGCATGGACACCTGCTCCCGGCATGCCGGGCACAGCGACAGGTGGGTGGCGATCAGCAGCTCCAGCGATGGCGAGGCGGCGCCATCGGCGTAATCGAGGAGATGGACATCCTCGGGATGATGGACTGGCATGGTCAATCCATCATCCCGAGGATGTCCATCTCCTCGATTACGCCGAT
>CAZEQG010000539.1:0-2170 GCA_964514295.1 uncultured Alphaproteobacteria bacterium | reverse complement strand
GGCGCAGGCCCAGCCGGCGCAGGCGGGCGGCCCGGCCAGCCGGCCGGACAATGCCGAGCGGCCGCGCAGCGCCGACGAGCCGCTCGATCCGGTGCTGTTCCGCCCGTCCGAGATCGAGCTGCTGCAGGACCTTGCCAACCGCCGCCGGGTGCTGGAGTCGCGCGAGGCGGCGCTGGTGCAGAAGGAGGGGCTGCTGCAGGCGGCCGAGCAGCGGATCGACCAGAAGATCGCCGAGCTGAAGACCATCAAGGGCGAGATCCAGGCCCTGATCCGCACCTACGAGGAGCAGGAGGAGCGCCAGATCCGCAGCATCGTGAAGATCTATGAGACGATGAAGCCCAAGGAGGCAGCCTCGATCTTCGACGATCTCGACCAGAAGATCCTGCTTGAGGTGCTGATGCGCATGAAGGAGGCCAAGACGGCCCCGATCCTTGCCTCGATGCGGCGCGAGAAGGCACAGGAGGTGACCGAGAAGCTGGCGCAGCGGCGCGACATGCCGAGCCTCAACTGAGGGCGGCGTCATCCGGATTGACGGCATGCACGTTAACATGTGTTTAAGCCGTATGCGGCAACATGCTAATTCAGGAATGGGGCGTCGCCGGCGCCGGCTGTTGAAGTTGCAGGCTTACGGAGCGGGTCATGGCTGTTGACATGAACATGAATGTGCTGATCGTCGACGACTACAAGACGATGCTGCGAATCATCCGGAACCTTCTGAAGCAGCTCGGTTTCAACAATGTAGACGAGGCGGTGGACGGGTCGACGGCCCTGCAGAAGCTGCGCACGAAGAATTTCGGCCTGGTGATCTCCGACTGGAACATGGAGCCGATGACAGGCCTTCAGCTTCTGAAGGAGGTGCGCGCCGATGCAAGGCTGAAGACGCTGCCCTTCATCATGGTGACGGCGGAAAGCAAGACCGAGAACGTGATCGCCGCCAAGCAGGCCGGCGTCGACAACTACATCGTCAAGCCCTTCAACGCCGCCACCTTGAAGCACAAGATGGTGGCGGTGCTGGGGAACTTCTGACCGGCTGGATGAGATGACAGACCCTTCGCAGTCCGCCGACGCCCTTACCTCGCTGCTCGCGCTCACCGAACAGATCCGCAAGACCAGGCAGGAACTTGCCGCTCTCAGGGCGCGCGGAATCCGGATCCAGGACCTGCCCGCGGCAACCGATGAACTGGACGCCGTGGTCGAGGCGACAGCGGAGGCGACGGGCACAATTCTCGATGCCGCCGAGACCCTTGAACGGGTGGCGGCCAGCTTGGCGCCGGCGTCGGGCGAGCAAGTGATCGACCAAGTCACGCGCATCTACGAGGCGTGCAGCTTTCAGGACATCACTGGCCAGCGCATCTCGAAGGTGGTAAAACTTCTGCATGTCATCGAATCCCGTCTGGATTCGATTACCCTGGCCTTGCAGGGTGATGTGAGTCGACAAGGCAAGGGAGGAAAGGGCGGCAGGAGCGAGGACACCACCGGCCGGGCGGCCGCGCATCGCAAGGAAGCCGAGGCGGCGCTGCTGAACGGGCCGGCAATGCCCGGCCAGGCGAACACGCAGGACGACATCGACCGGATCTTCTCCGCCGCCCACAGGGCGGAATGAACGATGCAGAGCCGCTGAGCCCGATCCGTGCCGGTTGGCGCCTGACCACGACGGCGCCCGGGCATGGCGTGGCCCGGCGCCATCTGCCGCCGGCGGCGGTGGGCAAGCCCTGGCGTACCTCCTTCCTCGACATCTCGATGCAGCTCCTGGCCTTTTTCGTGCTGCTGCAGACCCTGTCGGTGCCCAATCCGGAGCGCCGGCAGGCCGTGCTGGCCAGCCTGGAGAAGACCTTCGACCGGCCGCCGATCGGCGAGATCGCCAATCCCGCCTCCCAGGAGGGCGCGGTGGTCGGTGCCACGCTTGCCCGGCGCCTGGCCACGGTGTTCGCCAACTACATCCCCCTGGAGCAGGTCGAGGTCAGCCGGCGCGGCGACACGCTGATATTCTCCCTGCCTCAGGCCAGCTTGTTCCTGCCGGGCGACAACCGCCCGATGCCGCGCGTGGAGCCGTTGATCGGCGAGATCGCCACGGCCCTGGCCGAGGCCCCGGCGGGCTGGCGCTTCGACCTGGACGCCCTGGTAGGCGGGCGCGAGGCCCCGGACGGCGAGGCGGCGATGCGGGCGGCCG
>CAZEQG010000538.1:0-2175 GCA_964514295.1 uncultured Alphaproteobacteria bacterium | reverse complement strand
CCCGGTCGAGCCCGGCCCGGCCGAGATCGCGGCCAATCCACGCAGCCGCTCGGCCCGCCTGCGGGTGGCCGAACGCACCGACGCGCCGGCCTGGCCGGCCGGGGAGGCCAGGCAATGATCCGGCTGACGGTCCTGGTATGGCTGGTGCTGGCGGCGGTGACCGGCGGCGCCGTGTTCCACGTGAAGTTCCAGGTGGCCGAGCGCGAGGGCGAGCTGAAGCGCCTGAACCGCGAGATCGTGCAGCACCAGGAGGCGATCCATGTGCTGCAGGCGGAGTGGAGCTACCTCAACCGGCCGGAGCGGCTGGCCGACCTGATCCGCCGCCACCTTGAGATGCAGCCGGCGCGCGAGGCGCAGATGGCACAATTCCGCCGCGGTCTGCCCCCGGTTCTCCCCGAGGGGGGCGAGGATTCGCCGCTGGGCGGGCGCTCCATCCTGGCCACCATGGAGCAGCGCCGATGACCAGCCCGATCCAGCTTGACGGTGCCGCCGCCCAGGCGATCGAGCAGGGCCGCGCGCGGCTTGCCCTCGGCACGGTGCTGTTCGCGCTCGCCTTTGCCACCATCGGCGTGCGCCTGGTCGACGTGACCCTGGCGAAGGAGGCCGGCGAGCCGCGCCTTGCCGCCGCCCCGAAGACCGCCGCCGGCCAGGTGAGCCGGGCCGACATCGTCGACCGCAACGGCATGCTGCTGGCGACCAGCCTGAAAACCGCCTCGGTCTATGCCAACCCGCGCGAGATCCGCGATCCGACGGAGGCGGCGCAGAAGCTTGCCCGGGTGCTGCCCGGCCTGTCCGAGGCCGAGGTCGAGACCAAGCTGAAATCCGATCGCAGCTTCATCTGGGTGAAGCGCAACCTCACCCCCCGCCAGCTCGCCGAGGTCAACCGGCTCGGCCTGCCGGGCGTGCATTTCCAGGCCGAGGAACGGCGGGTCTATCCGCATGGCCCGCTCGCCGCCCATGTCGTCGGCTTCACCGACGTCGACGGCAAGGGGCTCGCCGGCATCGAGCAGCGCTTCGACGAGGTGCTGCGCGGCGGCAGCCGCCCGGTCCGCCTGTCGATCGACCTGCGCCTGCAGCACATCCTGCGCGAGGAGCTGCAGAAGTCGGTCGAGGAATTCTCGGCCGTCGGCGCCGCCGGCATGGTGATGGACGTGCATACCGGCGAAGTGCTGTCGATGGTCAGCCTGCCCGATTTCGACGCCAACCAGCCCGGCACGGTTGCCGCCGACACGCGGTTCAACCGCAACACCCTCGGCGTCTACGAGATGGGCTCCACCTTCAAGATCTTCAACACGGCGATGGCGCTCGATGCCGGCGTCACCAACCTGCGGGCCGGCTATGACGCCAGCCGGCCGATCAAGGTGGCGCGCTTCACCATCAACGATGATCACGCCAAGAACCGCTGGCTGTCGACGCCCGAGATCTTCATGTATTCGTCGAATATCGGTTCGGTGAAGATGGCGCTCGATGTCGGCGTCGAGGGCCAGAAGGCGTTCATGGCCCGGCTCGGCATGACCAGCCGGCCCAGCTTCGAACTGCCGGAGGTCGGCGCCCCCCTGGTGCCGCGGCCCTGGCGAGAGATCAACGCGATGACCATCGCCTTCGGCCATGGCATCTCGGTTTCTCCGCTGCAGCTCGTCACCGGCGTCGCTGCAGTGGTCAATGGCGGGATCATGCGCCCGGCCACGCTGATCTACCGGGATCCGCAGGAATCCCTGCCGCCGGGCCGGCGCGTGCTGTCGGAGCGGACCTCCGAGCAGATGCGCAAGCTGCTGCGCCTGGTGGTGGAGAGCGGCACCGGCAAGAATGCCGGCAGCCGGCTCTACCCCGTCGGCGGCAAGACCGGCACGGCCGAAAAGGTGTCGGGTCGCGGCTATGCGGCCAAGCGCCTGCTGTCCTCCTTCGTATCCGCCTATCCGGTCAATGATCCGCGTTTCGTCGTGCTGGTGATGGTCGACGAGCCCAAGGGCACCAAGCGCACCTTCGGCTATGCCACCGGCGGCTGGGTGGCGGCACCGGTCGTCCGCCAGGTGATCGACCGCATGGGGCCGCTCTATGGGCTTCCCCCGGTCGATCTGGCCGACCCCGAGGTGCGCCGGGCGCTGGAGATCAACCCCGCCAAGCCCGCCGCCCCGCCGGCCGTGCAGACCGCCCGCCTGCCCGCGGTGCCCGCCG
>CAZEQG010000537.1:0-2185 GCA_964514295.1 uncultured Alphaproteobacteria bacterium | reverse complement strand
CAGCGCTTCGTGCAGGTCTCGGCGGTCGGCGCCGATCCGGCATCGCCGGCCGCCTATGCGCGCAGCAAGGCGGCGGGCGAGGCGGCGGTGCGCGCGGTCTTCCCGGAGGCCACCATCCTGCGCCCCAGCCTGGTGTTCGGGCCGGATGACGGCCTGTTCAACCGCTTTGCCGCAATGGCCCGGCTGGCGCCGGCGCTGCCGCTGATCGGCGGCGGCCACACCCGCTTCCAGCCGGTCTATGTCGGCGATGTGGCCGACGCCATCATGGCGGCGCTGGCCGGCCCGGGCGGCGGCACCTATGAGCTGGGCGGGCCGGAGGTGGTGACCTTCCGCGAGATCCTGGAGCTGATGATGCACCACACCGGCATCCGCCGGCCGCTGGTGCCGGTGCCGTGGTGGGTGGCGCGGCTCAAGGGGGCGATGCTGCAATGCCTGCCCTCGCCGCCGCTGACCCTCGACCAGGTGCGCATGCTGGAGCGTGACAACGTGGTGGCCCCGGGGGCGAAGGGGCTGGCCGATCTCGGCATCACGCCGACGCCAATGGCGGTGGTGCTGCCGGGCTACCTCGAACGGTTCCGCCCGGGCGGCCGCTTCTCGCCCAAGGGACAGGCGGCCTGAACCGCCCGCCGCGGCGCGCTCAGGCGTAGACCCACCACAGCAGCCCGGCGCCAAGGGCCAGGCGGTAGACCACGAAGGGCGTGAAGCTCGCCCGGCGCAGCCAGGCCATCAGCACCGCGATGGCGGCGAGGGCGGCGAGGCAGGAGAAGGCCGCGGCCGTGGCGGCGGCCGGAAGCTGGCCGGCATGCTCGGGCTCCAGCAGGTGCCGGCCCTCCCAGATGCCGGCCGCGGCGATCGCCGGGATCGACAGCAGGAAGGAGAAGCGCGCCGCCTCCGCCCGCTCATAGCCGAGGATGCGGGCGGCCACCATGGTGATGCCCGAGCGGCTGGTGCCGGGCACGAAGGCCAGGCACTGGGCGGTGCCGACCAGCAGCGCGTCGGTCAGGGTCAGATGCTCGACCCGGCGCACCCGCAGGCCATAGCGGTCGGCCAGCCAGAGCAGGATGCCGAAGACCGGCAGGGTCCAGGCGATGACCTGGACCTGGCGCAGCCCATCGCCGATATGGGTCGAGATCAGATAGCCGATGGCCAGCGCCGGCAGGGTGCCGGCGATCAGCAGCAGGGCGAGGCGTGCACCGGGATCGCGCTTGCCGCGCAGGCCGCGCAGCAGCCCCCGCAGCATGGCCCAGACATCCCGCCAGAAGTACAGCAGCACCGCACCCAGGCTGCCGACATGGACGGCGACATCCATGATCAGCCCCTGGTCGGGCCAGCCGGTCAGATACGGCACCAGGATGAGGTGCCCGGAGGAGCTGATCGGCAGGAACTCGGTCAGGCCCTGGACCACGGACAGGACGATGATCTGCAGGAGGGTCAAGCGTGCCGCCATATCTTGGGGGTATTTGGCGCAAAGCTACACCAAATGTCGACTCCCGACGAGGGGTGCAAATAGGCCCGTTTTGGGACTAATTTTTTGCCGCATGCGTTTGCGCCGGGGCGCTTTTGGCATGATCCGGGTCATCTCGACGTAGTTGAGACATAAATACTGACCTATTTCCGCAATTTCCTGTTGGCAGGGCGCATTGCAAGCACTATACGGGTTTTCCCCGGACAAGGACGCGGCGCGGCGCCGCCCGGCGGGGCGGCGGCCGGGTTCGCCGGGCGGGAGGGGACGGGACGCGCGATGACCGAGCGGATGCTGAAGTTCGTGACCACCGCCAAGGCGATGCCGGAAAAGCGCCAGGTCGCCGAACGGCGCGCCGATTTCGACGAGATCTATTCCGGCTTCGACGGCGAGGGGGCGACCCGCCAGGCCGGCCGCTGCTCGCAATGCGGCGTACCGTTCTGTCAGCTTCACTGCCCCTTGCACAACAACATCCCCGACTGGCTGAAACTCACGGCCGAGGGCCGTCTGGAGGAGGCCTACGAAATCTCCTCGGCCACCAACAACATGCCCGAGGTGTGCGGCCGCATCTGCCCGCAGGACCGCCTGTGCGAAGGCAACTGCGTGATCGAGAAGGGCTTCGAGAGCGTCACCATCGGCTCGGTCGAGAGGTACATCACCGACACCGCCTGGGAGCGCGGCTGGGTGAAGCCGCCGCGCCCGCGCCGCGAGCTGCCCTGGTCG
>CAZEQG010000536.1:0-2186 GCA_964514295.1 uncultured Alphaproteobacteria bacterium | reverse complement strand
CGGCTGCTGCGGCGGGTGCGCGACTTTGCCGCGGTGGAGGGGCTGACGACGGTCGACCGCGCCGCCGCCGACCGGGCGCTGCGCCGCCTCGATGTCGATGGCGACGGGCTGGACGCGCTCGACCGGCGCTATCTTGCCTGCCTGGCCGAGAACTATGCCGGCGGCCCCGCGGGGGTGGAGACGCTGGCGGCCGCCCTGGCCGAGCAGCGCGACGTGCTGGAGGAGGTGATCGAGCCCTTCCTGATGCAGCAGGGGCTGGTCCAGCGCACCCCGCGCGGGCGCATGCTGGCGGCCAGGGGCTGGTCGGTGCTGGGGCTGGCGGCACCGGCCGCCCAGCAGCTTCCCCTGCTGGCGGAGGCCGAGGATGTTTGACGGCCGCCACCACATCCTGCGCTTGCGCGTCTACTACGAGGACACCGACGCCGCCGGCATCGTCTATCACGCCGGCTACCTGCGCTTTGCCGAGCGCGGACGCACCGAGTTCCTGCGCGAGCTGGGCTGGCAGCAGGCGGCGCTGGCGGCCGGGGCTGGGCTCGCCTTTGCCGTCCGCCAGGCGCGGATCGACTGGCGCGCGCCGGCCCGGCTCGATGACGAGCTTGCCGTGCGCACCAGCCTCAGCCGGCTCGGCGGCGCCAGCCTGGAGGTGGTGCAGCAGGTATCGCGCGGCGATCTGCTGCTTGCCCTGCTGGAGGTGAAGGTGGCCTGTGTCGGCCGCGATCTGCGGCCGGCCCGGCTGCCCAAGCCATTGCGCCGCGCGCTAACCCAACTTCTGCCAAATTCCGAGCGGATTGCTGCCCTGATCCCGAGAGAGTGAAACAAGATGAACAATACCCTGGTCGATGCGACCGCGCTGCCCGGATCGGTCGCCCACGGCACCGACCTGTCGATGCTGGCCCTGTTCATGCAGGCCGACATCGTGGTCAAGGTGGTGATGGTGCTGCTGATCCTGGCCTCCGTGTGGTGCTGGGCCATCATCTTCGACAAGGTGCTGCGGCTGCGCCGGCTGAAGGCGCGGGCGCGCGAGTTCGAGGAGGCGTTCTGGTCCGGCGGATCGCTGGAGGAACTGTACGACCGCATCGGCAACCGCCCGCCCGATCCGATGTCGGCCACCTTCTCGGCCGCCATGCGGGAGTGGCGGCGCTCGCTGGCCAAGGGGCTGGCGACCACCGGTTCGCTGCGCTCTTCGCTGCGCCAGCGCGTCGAGCAGGTGATGAACCTGACGGTCGGCCGCGAGATGGAGCAGCTTGAGCGCTACATGAGCTTCCTGGCCTCGGTCGGGTCGGTTGCCCCCTTCATCGGCCTGTTCGGCACGGTGTGGGGCATCATGAACAGCTTCCAGTCGATCGCCGCCTCCAAGAACACCAGCCTTGCCGTGGTGGCACCCGGCATCGCCGAGGCGCTATTCGCCACCGCCCTCGGCCTGGTCGCGGCAATCCCGGCGGTGGTCGCCTACAACAAGATATCGACCGACCTTGCCCGCTATGCGGCGCGGCTGGAGGCGTTTGCGGCCGAGTTCAGCGCGATCCTGTCGCGCCAGCTCGACGAGGGGACCTGAGCCATGGCGGCAGGCGTGATGCGGCGCGGAACGGGGCGCGGGCGCTACACCAAGATGTCGGAGATCAACGTCACGCCCTTTGTCGACGTGATGCTGGTGCTGCTGATCGTCTTCATGGTCACCGCACCGCTGATGACGGTCGGCGTGCCGGTGGACCTGCCCAAGACCGAGGCCGCCTCGCTGAACGACCAGACCGAGCCGCTGGTCGTCTCGGTCAACGCCGAGGGCCGCGTGTTCATCCAGGAATCCGAGGTCGCGACCGACGATCTGGTCGCCCGCCTCAACGCCATCACCCAGGCCAAGCAGGACCAGCGCATCTTCGTGCGCGGCGACCGTGCGCTGGCCTATGGCAAGGTGATGGAGGTGATGGGCCTGATCTCGGCCGCCGGCTATGCCAAGGTGGCGCTGATCGCTGAGATGCCGCAGGCGCCCGCTGCCCAGCCCGGGCAGCCGGCGCCGAGGCCGCGGCGCTAGGCCGATGCGGGCCGGCGTCGTCATCTCCAGCAGCCTGCACCTGGCGGTCGGCCTGATCGCCTGGTACGGGCTGCCGCAGCTCCGGCGCGACCTGCCGGACCCGGAGCCGCCGCTGGTGGTGGTCGACGTGGTGAACCTGGCCGACCTGACCAACCCG
>CAZEQG010000535.1:0-2189 GCA_964514295.1 uncultured Alphaproteobacteria bacterium | reverse complement strand
AGGCCGCGGCATCGGCCAGCACGCCGCGCTGGACGGTGATGCTGTCGATGTTCCGACCTGCCGCGATGGCCTTGTGCAGCGCGAGCTGGATGCCCGCGCGCGCCGCGCGGTCGAGGATCTGGCCGAGCTGGGACTCCTCAGTCAGGCGCAAGGTGCGGCGCAGCCAGGCGACCAGCAGGGTGACGCCGGCGGCCGTCACGGCCGCGGCCGCCTGGATCGCCAACTCGACCAGCGGGCCGAGCTGGATCACGGTGCGGTCCGCCGCCGCTTCGGCCGCCAGCAGCGGCACAGACCACAACAGCAGCAGGCCGAGGACGATGGCGGCCAGCGCCAGCAGGCGCGCGAGGGTGATGATGCGGCTGTGCATCGTGATCTCCGGGTCAGAGGTGGGGGAGAACGAGGCGGCGGTAGGCCGCCTCGTAGTGGGCGGGAGTGCCCTTCCCGGCGGCGGTGTTGTAGGCGGCCTTCCAGATCCGGGCCTGGCCGGCGATGTCGTCCGCACGCGGCAGCTTCAGCGGGCTGCGCCAGTAGATCAGCCGCGCGACGAGAGCGGCGACGGCGAGGTTGCTGACCAGGTGCAGGCGCAGGTCTGCCGGCCGGGCGGCGACCCACATCATCACGGCGGCTTCAAGCTGCGGCCGGTGCCGCAGGAAGTTCTGCTCGATGTCATCGAGCGTGGCGGGCTCGATCTGCCAGAGACCGAGCGCCGGCCCCTGCGGACGCTGGTAGAGCGCGGCGAAGCTGCTCTCCGCCGCGGCGGTGCCGACCACGAGGCGGACGGCGGCCTCCGACCCGAACTCCGGCCGGCCGGCGGCATCGGCCACCTCGGCGAACACCGGGCGGAGAAGGCGCAGGAGGTCGCGGGCGAACATGCCGGCCAGGATGGCCCAGCCGCGGGCGCGCGGTCAGGGGGGAGGCCGCCCGGGCACAAGGGGCAGCGGCATCTGCCGCGGATCGACGGGCATGCTGGACATGCGTGGCCGGTGGACCCGCCCGCAGGTCGGGCAGCGCATGGGCTGCGCCTCTGGTATCGCCGCCGGCGCGCCGCCCGGACCGCGATCGACGCCGGCGGTCAGCTTTGCCACCCAGTCGACCGACAGTGCCAATTTGCGCGCGATCTGCGCATGGCTCAGACCTTCACGCCGCAGCCGGCGCGCGTCGTGCCAGTTCAGATATGCCTTGGCCGACGGCCATTCGATGGTGTCATTGCCCAACGCCTCGCCAATCCGCCGTGCGGCTGCTGCGCCAACCAGTCTGGACAGCGGGTGATCAGGCTTCGGACAGCGCGGCAGCCATTTGCGCTGACCGCCCCACGCGCGGGCGATGACGATCGCCACGTCGACCGACGTCACTTCCGCCACCTCGCGCAGCGCCTCTGGCAGCGCCTCTGGCTTCGGTGTGTCTGCCGGTCGCGTCATGGCCGCCGCCGGAGCGCCTTGCAGGCATTCCACAGCCGCTTCTCGCGGGTCAGCGCGGCGAGGCGGGTATCGATCTCGCGCAGCTCAGCCATCGGCGCGCCCCTCCGCGGCCTGCGGGCGCCGGCGATGGCGGGCGGCGATCGCCTTCAGCGGCTCGATCACGGCGGCCGATTGGTCGGGATGCAGCCACTCGACCCTGGCGATACCCGTCTGGCGCTGCACGAAGGCCGACAGGGCGGCGTCCGACCGGTCCGCGACTGCACCCATGCGGAAGAGGCTGATCCACAGCGCCCTGACCTTGGCGATGTGTGCGCGCGCGGATTTCCTGTAGCCCTTGAACGCGCCTGCACGGGTCATGTGATCCAGGACCGCGGCACGCTCGCCGGCTGACAGTTCGGCCGCAGAAGTGCGGCCGGTCAGGCGCTGCAGCAGGTCGCGGTAGGCGTCATCGTCCAGCACCAGGGCCTTCGCCCCGACCTTGATCTTGGCGATCTCTACCCTGCGGCGGGGATCACCGGCGCTCATCGCCGGGCCTCGGCCAGCAGCACGGCGGCATCGGCCGCGGCGCGCCAGGCGCGCAGCGCGGCAATCCGCTCCTGGCCGATCGACCCGCCGACCCGGCGCCAGGCGGCGTTCACCGCGCCTTGGGCGCCGCGCGGCACATTGTGCCAGCAGCCGTGACACATCAGGTGGCCGCGGCGGATCGGCGCGCCGCAGCCGGGCACCGGGCAGGGGCGCGGGCTCATGGCGACGCCCCTCCGTCGGCACCAA
>CAZEQG010000534.1:0-2189 GCA_964514295.1 uncultured Alphaproteobacteria bacterium | reverse complement strand
CCGCCTGCATGTCGAGCGCGGGCATGCGGCCGCCTGCTGGCGCTGGCTGGCGGCTCTGGCATGAGGCGGCACGGCCGCGGCCGGCCGTCGCGGGGGCTGGCGCCGTGCCTCGTTTCCGCCAACTATGTCCACGAACGATACCGGGCGCCGGCACTGCCTGACGTCCCCCAAGAGCCGCTGACAGGAGGAGAAGCATGATCCGCATCGCAACCGCCGGGCTCGCCCTGGCCCTATTGGCCGGCCCGGTGGGGCCGGCCCGCGCCCAGGACGCCGCCGCCGGCGAGAAGGCGTTCGCCAAGTGCCGCGTCTGCCACCAGGTGGGCCCCACCGCCAAGAACGTGGTCGGGCCGAAGCTGAACGGCCTGTTCGGCCGTGCCGCCGGCACCATCGAGGGCTTCCGCTATTCCGACGCCAACAAGAACTCGGGCATCACCTGGACGCCCGAGAGCTTCACCACCTACATCCAGGATCCGCGCGCCGCCATGCCGGGCACCCGGATGGTGTTCGCCGGCGGGACGGACCCCACCGAGATCGCCGACCTGATCGCCTATCTCCAGCAATTCGACGCCGCCGGAAACAAGAAGTAGCGGGGGCGAAACCGGCCGGCCGTTCGTCAGGTTCGTGTTGACTCGGCCCGGCGGCCCGCCCGAGACTTGGCCCAACAACAGGGAGACCGGCCATGTCACGCAGCAAGCAGTCCGCCCCCGCCACCCCGTCCCGCCGTGCGCTGCTGCGCGGTGCCGCCGCGGCCGGCGCCGCCAGCGCCATCGGCATGCCCTACGTGATCCCGGCGCTGGCCTCCGACACGCTGGTGGTCAACGCCTATGGCGGGGAGTTCCAGGAGATCTTCCTGAAGACCACCATCGAGCCTTTCGAGAAGAAGTTCGGCGTGAAGGTGACCTATGACGACGCCGGCTCGGCCTCGGAGGACTATGCCCGCATCCGCGCCTCGCGCGGGGCGCCGGGCTTCGATGTCGCGGCCGAGCTGACGCCGCCGGAGATCTTCCTGGGTGCGCGCGAGAAGCTGCTTGAGCCGCTGACCGAAAAGGAAGTGCCGAACCTGAAGCATGTGTGGAAGAAGAGCCGCGAGATCATCCCGGCCAACGGCATCGTCCACACCTATCAGTACACAGCGCTGATCTGGAACAAGAACAAGATCGAGAAGCCGACCTCCTGGGCGGACTATTGGGCGCCCGGCCAGAAGTATGGCGACAAGATCAAGGGCTTCGTGATCAACTTCAACCCGGCGAACCTGCTTTCGGTCTATGCGCTGATCATGGCCGCCAAGCTGCGGGGCGGCGGGGTCGAGAACATGGAACCGGCCTGGGACATCCTGAAGGCGCAGAAGCCCTATGTCGGGGTGGTCGTCACCTCCTCCGCCCAGGCCGCCCCCTATTTCGAGAACGAGCAGGTGTGGATCGCGCCCTACTGGTCGGCCCGCTCGGTCTACTACGAGAAGCAGAAATATCCGATCGGGGTGACCCTGGCCAAGGAAGGCACCATCGGCCTCGCCAACTGCGCCGGCGTGCCGGTGGGTGCCGCGAACAAGAAGCTGGCCTACGAGTTCCTGAACTTCCGCCTCGACCGCGAGGTGCAGTTCAACTTCCACAACAGCTACTTCTCCAGCCCCGGCCGGCCCGACATCACGGAATGGTCGGCCGAGTACAAGTCGCAGCAGATCACCACCGAAGAGCAGATGGCCGCGACCGACTTCCCCGACAGCGAACTGATCGGGCGCAAGCGCCGCGAGTGGACCACCCGCTGGCAGGAGATCATGGCCTGACCCGGATGCCCGCCCGCCGGACCATGAGGCGGAATGGAGGGGCGGCGTCAGCGGCGCCATCTCACCCCGCCACCCGAACCGCCTCATGGTGAGCCCGTCGAACCATGAGGCGCGGCACCGGCGGTGCGGCCGCCTCCCCCTTCGACGGGCTCAGGGTGAGGCGGAATGGGAGGGTGGCAGCAGCGTCACCAAAGATCGCCATCCCTCCAGTCGCCTCATGGTGAGCCCGTCGAACCATGAGGCGCGGCACCGTCCGTGCGGCCGCCTCCCCCTTCGACGGGCTCAGGGTGAGGCGGAGTGGATGGGTTGGGGCAGCTTCAGCCAGGGAAACCGCCCCCCCAGTCGCCTCATGGTGAGCCCGTCGAACCATGAGGCGCGGCACCGTCCGCGCGGCCGCCTCCCCCTT
>CAZEQG010000533.1:0-2207 GCA_964514295.1 uncultured Alphaproteobacteria bacterium | reverse complement strand
CGCCCGCCGCCCCGGCTGCCCGCGGACATGCCGGCGATCGCCAGGGCCCTGGCCGCGATCCACCGCTTGCCCCTGCCGGCCGAGACCGGCCCGATACCGCTGACCGGCGATCCGGTTGCCGCGATCCTGGCCGTGGCGCGCCCGGTGCTGGCCGGTCACGCGGTGGCCGGGCTCGCCGAAGAGCTGGCCTGGGCCGCCAGCTTCAAGGCCGCACCCTTCAGCCCCTGCCTGGTGTTCGGCGATGTCCATCCCGGCAATTTCCGCATCCGCGCCGATGGCGAGGCGGTGTTCCTGGATGTCGAGAAGCATAGCTACAGCCATCCCGCCATCGATCTCGCCCATGCCAGCCTGCCTTCCTCCACCGGCTTCGATCCTGACCTGGCCTGCCGGCTGACCCGGCAGGAGGTGATCGCCTTCCATCGCGCCTATGGCCCGCTGCCGCCCGATATCCTGCCGTTCCGCCGGCTGGTGTTCCTGCGCACCACGGCCTTCGCCGCGGCGATGCGCCAGCCCCCGGGCGAAGGCAGCTTTGCCGCCCATGTCGCGGACTGGGCCGCCGGCCTGCTGCGGCCGGAGGCGATCGCCGCCACCCGTGCCGAATGGCTTGGCCCCACGGCCCTGCCCCTATAGGCTTGCGCCATGGCCGAGATCGTGAACCTGCGCCGTGCGCGCAAGCAGCGGGCCCGCTGTCAGGCGGCCGAGGAGGCGGCGCAGAACCGGGCCCGCTTCGGCGAGCCCCCGGCCGCCCGCAATGCCCGCCAGGCGGAAGAGGACCGCCGCGCCGCCCTGCTCGACGGCCACCGGACGGATCGGGAAGCCGACCGCTAGACACTTTTTGTTCTTGAATTGGTCTTTGCTTGGACCTAGGCTCCTGCCATGGACATGCTCACCGACCGTGCGCGCAAGGGGCGCGGCGCGGTCAGCAACCGGGCCGGGCGCTTCGAGGCGCTGAACCACCAGGCGATCGATGATGGCTGGTGGCAGGAGCCGGAACTGCCGCCGCTGGCCACCACTGTCGCCCCCGATGCCAGCCGCAGTGTCATCGCGCGCAACGAATCGCCGGATATTCCCTTCGACCAGTCGGTCAATCCCTATCGCGGCTGCGAGCATGGCTGCATCTACTGCTTTGCCCGGCCAAGCCATGCCTGGCTCGGGCTGTCGCCGGGGCTTGACTTCGAGACCCGGCTGTTCGCCAAGCACGATGCGGCCCGCCTGCTGCGGCGCGAACTCGCGGCCCGCGGCTATGTCTGCAAGGTCATCACCCTGGGGGCCAACACCGATCCCTATCAGCCGGTCGAAGGGCGCCTGCGCCTAACCCGCGGCGTGCTTGAGGTGCTGGCGGAGACGCGCCACCCCGTGGTGGTGGTGACCAAGTCGGACCGCGTCACCGCCGATCTCGACCTGCTGCGGACACTGGCCGAGGATCGGCTGGTGCAGGTTTTCCTGTCGATCACCACGCTCGATGGCGCGCTTGCCCGGGTGATGGAGCCGCGGGCGGCGCAGCCCGCCCGGCGGCTGAAGGCGGTGGAACGCCTCGCGCAGGCCGGGGTTCCGGTCGGCGTGCTGGCGGCGCCGATGATCCCGGCGATCAACGACCATGAGCTCGAAGCGATCCTGGCGGCGGCGGCCGCGGCGGGGGCGGGGCAGGCCGGCTACACGGTGCTTCGCCTGCCCCTCGAGATCGCCGGCCTGTTCGAGGAATGGCTGCGCACGCATTTCCCGGACCGGGCCGAGAGGGTGCTTGGCCGGATGCGCGGCCTGCGCGGCGGCAGGCTCTATGACAGCGCCTGGGGGCAGCGCATGCGCGGTAGCGGGCCGGAGGCCGAACTGCTGCGGGCCCGCTTCCGGGCGGCCCTCGCGCGCTATGGCCTCAACCGCCGCGACTGGCAGCTCGATACCACGCGCTTCCGCAAGCCCGGCCCCGAAGGGCAGCTTTCCCTGCTCTGATCCGCGGCTGCCCGGGCCCGGGCGCGGTCAGCGCCGCTCGGCCAGCCGGCGCAGCATGTGGTTCAGCAGCTCCTGGCTCGGCACGCCGGTTTGCGGCAGGCCGGCCTGCTGCTGATAGCGGCGGATGGCATCGCGGGTGCGGGCGCCGGCCACGCCGTCGGCCGGGCCGGGAGCATAGCCGATATGCAAACAAAACCCAAACGGACTGGGTCAGGGAGCCCAAACAGCTACCTCGGGCTGCATCAATCCTGTCAAGGGAA
>CAZEQG010000532.1:0-2210 GCA_964514295.1 uncultured Alphaproteobacteria bacterium | reverse complement strand
CCGGCCTGCATCCCCGGTTGCCCGCGCGTAACCCCCCAACGCATAGTCCGGCGCGGACCCGGCGATTCTCGCGCCCTGTCATGCCGTCGGCGCAGGCCAGGCGAGGGGCGGGGGTCGCAACTCCCACCAGCAATGGGGGAGGGGGTCAGGGGAACAAGCCGGGCGCGCCCGGCGCGTGAGGAGAGTTGAACATGCGCAAGATTTTGCTGGGCACGACGGCGGTCGTGACGGCGGTTCTGGCGGGGGCGCCCATGGCTTCCGCGCAGCAGGCGCCCACGGTCCGCATCGGCGGCTCGATCCAGGCCTATGCCGGCTACATCCAGCAGTCGGGCAGCTTCTCGCAGCCCGGCACGAACTACACGTCGCAGGCCTTCGCCGGCCAGCCGGGCGCGCTGACGGTCTCCACGCCGACCGGCACGGCCATCATCCCGAGCAACCTCGGCTCCACCGGCGTGGGCAACCATGCCCGCCTCGGCAAGTTCGACTTCATCGCCATCCCGACCGTGAACGTGATCGTCTCCGGCAAGCTGGCGAACGGCCTGACCTATGGCGGCCAGATCGACATCGTGTTCAACAACGAGTCGCGCGCCATCATGCCGTCCTCCACCAACGCGCTGGGCACCTCGCGCACGGCCGCCGCGGTGGACGAGGCCTATGTGTTCGTCGCGCACCCGCGCTTCGGCCAGGTCCGCTTCGGTGACGAGGACGGCGTGATGGGCGGCCTGATGAACTCGGGCTGGATCACGGGCTTCGGCACGGGCGGCGTGCTCGGCATCTGGGAGAACTTCCAGACCCGCCAGGGCGGCAACCGCACCCAGACGGCGCCGGGCGGCCTCGGTGACAACACCAAGATCGTCTACATGACGCCGCAGTTCTTCGGTTTCGACTTCGGCGTGAGCTATGCGCCGAATCTCGGCACCGGCGGCGGCCACGGCTGCCCGAACGACACGAACACCGGCCTCTGCGACCGCTCCTACGCCTTCTCCGGCGCCACGGCTGCCGGCATCCCGGCGCGCGGCGGCGAGCTCGGCGTGCGCCGCAACGAGTGGCAGACCGCGCTCCGCTACCGCGGCAACTTCTCGGGCGTGGGCGTCTCCGCCACGGTGGGCTGGATCTACGGCAACGCCGCCAAGGATCTGACCGATACGGGCGTGCAGGTCCGCACCATGAACGACCTGAACATCTGGCAGGTCGGCGCCCAGGTGTCCTACATGGGCGCCACCCTGGGCGCGATGTATCAGCGCGGTGACTTCAACTTCTTCTGGGGCAACCCCGTGCGTGGCGACCGCACGGCCGAGCAGCTGGTCCTCGGCGCCCAGTACACCAACGGCCCGATCACCGTCGGCGTGAACTACACCAACTCCCTGGTCGAGGGTGGCGCGCGCTTCGGCTTCAGCTCCACCACCGGGCTGATGACGCGCGGCGTGCCGGGCGTGACGTCCGCGGGCGTGGCGCAGTCCACGAACCAGGCGATGATGCGCCGCTGGGGCATCGGCATCGGCGGCAACTATCGCCTGGCGCCGGGCCTCGACCTGATCGCCGAGTACGTCCACCACTCGATCCGCGAGCGTGGCCGCGACCTCGACGCGGGCCGCGCCGGCATCCAGGATCGGATGTTCGCCAACACCTTCATCCTCGGCACCCGCCTCGCCTTCTGAGGCGGGGCTTCCCGAGGGGAAGTTCCAGGGGGCGGCAGGCCACTGCCGCCCCTTTCCTTTTGCGCGGCGCCTCGCTAATCCAGCGCCCCATGCGCCGCACCGCCCGAATCGCCCTCGCCCTCTCCGCCACGGCCCTCCTTGCCGCCTGCGGGGGAGGCCGCCTCGTGGGCAACGAGGAATACGGCACCGACAACCAGCGCGAGATGATCCTGCGGCAGACGGGCCGGAACCCCGCGGACGCCGGCATCGTCATCTTCGGCGTGGACCGCTCCCGCCAGCAGGAGCAGGCCTCCGGCGGGGCCGGCATGGCCGTGAACGCCTTCCTCTGGCGCGCCACTCTGGACACGCTCTCCTTCATGCCGCTGGCCAGCGCCGATCCCTTCGGCGGCGTGATCATCACCGACTGGTATTCGCCGCCCGGCGCGCCCGGCGAGCGCTTCAAGGCCACCGCCTATGTGCTGAGCCGGCAGCTCCGCTCCGACGGGGTGCGCGTGCAGGTGTTCCGCCAGGGCATCAAGACCCTGATTAACGCCGAGTCCGACATGGAAGTCG
>CAZEQG010000531.1:0-2215 GCA_964514295.1 uncultured Alphaproteobacteria bacterium | reverse complement strand
CTGGTCTGGCGGGGGCCGCAGGCGGTGCCGCTGGCCGCCTTCGCGGGCGGGCTCGCGGTGCTGGGCCTGGTGTGGCGGGTGGCGGGCGGCGGGCCGGACCGGGTTGCCACCATGCTGCTGGCCGGCGTCGGCATCGGGGCGCTGGCCCGCGCTGCGCTGGGCTTTGCCAGCTTCGTGTCGACCGACCAGCAGCTTCGCGACATCACCTTCTGGCTGCTCGGCAGCCTGGGCGGGGCGGGCTGGGGCCGGCTGTGGGCGATGGCACCGCTGCTGTTGCCGGCGGTATGGCTGCTGCTGCGGCAGGCCCGGGCGCTGGACGCGCTGGCGCTGGGCTACCGGGAGGCCGGCCATCTCGGCGTCGATGTGAATCGGCTGGCGCGCATCGTCACCTGGACCGCGGCGCTGATCGTGGGGGCGGCGGTGGCGGTGTCGGGCGTGATCGGCTTCGTCGGGCTGATCACGCCGCACCTGGTGCGCCTGATGGTGGGGCCGGCGCATGGCCGGCTGATGCTGCTGTCGGCGGTGCTGGGGGCGGCGCTGTTGGTGGCCGCCGACACCGCCGCCCGCACGATCGTGACGCCGGCCGAACTGCCGGTCGGCATCCTCACCGCCGTGATGGGGGTGCCGGTGTTCATCGCCCTGCTGATCCGCCGCCGCCGTGCGCAGGAGGCATCGTGATCGCCATTGCCGGGGCCAGCCGGGCAGTGCGCGGCCGCCTGCTGCTTCAACCCACCGACCTTGCCTTCGCGCCGGGCCAGCTCTCGGTCATCCTTGGCCCCAACGGGGCGGGCAAGACGACGCTGCTGGGGCTCATCGCCGGGGACCGGCCGCCCAGCACCGGCAGCGTCAGCCTGGACGGCCGCCGGCTGGAACGCTGGGGCGGGCGGGAACTTGCCCGCCGGCGGGCCGTGGTCACCCAGCATCAGGATGTCAGCTTCGCCTTTACGGTAAGGGAGATACTGGGCCTTGCCCGGCTGCCGCATGGCGATGCACCCGATCCGGCGGCGGTGGCCGAGCTGTCGCGCGATCTGGCCATAGCTGCGCTGCTGGAGCGCAGCTATGCCACGCTGTCGGGGGGAGAGCGCCAGCGCGTGCAGCTTGCCCGCGCCCTGCTGCAGATCTGGACGCCGCACGGGCCCGAGGGCTGGCTGCTGCTGGACGAGGTGACCGCCCACATGGACATCGGCCGCGCCGCCGAGGCGCTGGCTTTCCTGCGCCGTCAGGCGGCACGCGGCGTCGGCATCGTGGCGGTGCTGCATGACCTGAACCTGGCCGGGATGGCCGATCGCGCGGTGGTGCTGGACCATGGCCGGGTGGTGGCCGATGGGTCGCCGCCGGCGGTGCTCGGCGACCACGTGCTGGACCAGGTCTTTGCCGTCCGCTTCGAGCGGCTGACCACGCGCGACGGGCGCATGGCCCTGGTCGCCGCGGCGTGAGATCGGCAGGGTGATAGGCCGCACCCCCTTCCCTGTGCTATAGCCCGACGCCCCGTGGTTGAGCGGCCGGGCGGACAGGGTGCCGCAGCCGCGAGAATCATGGCGGATTCGTGACCAGAATGTGATATCGTCAAATTCCGTTCGAGATTGGCAAACTTCCAGACCCCGCCGGCAGGACATGACCAGGGAGAATGACGACAGCGATGCCGAGACGGGCAGCAAGCCGGCCCGGCGCATCCAGTCGATCGAGGTGGGCTTCCGCCTGATCCGCGTGCTGGAGAAGGCGAACGGCCCGATGCAGCTCAAGCAGCTCGCCGCCGCGGCCGGCATGCCGCCGAGCAAGGCCTATCTCTACCTCGTCAGCTTCGCCCGCGAGGGGCTGGTGCGCCAGGATGATGCCACCGGCCATTACGGGCTCGGGGCCTTTGCCATGCAGCTGGGCCTGTCGGCGGTGCGCCAGAGCGACGTGATCACGCAGGTCCGCCCGGAGCTTCTCGATCTCAGCGAGCGTACCGGCTATGCCGCCTATGTGTCGGTGTGGACGAACCGCGGCCCGGGCATCGCGGTGAAGGTGGATGGCGCGCATCAGGGCTCGCTGGCCGTCCGGCTCGGCTTCGTGCTGCCGGCGCTGCGCAGCGCCACGGGGCTGGTGTTCCTGGTGCATCTGCCCGAGCGCGAGACGCGGGCGGTGGTGGAGGGCGAGCTGGCGGCCGAGATGGCCGGCCAGGACGCCGCGGCGATCGCCGCCCGGCGGGCCGAGGTGGCGCGGCTGGTCGAGG
>CAZEQG010000530.1:0-2230 GCA_964514295.1 uncultured Alphaproteobacteria bacterium | reverse complement strand
GACCGTGCTGCCGCCAGCCAGGCGATCGAGAAGCTGTCGGCCGAGGTGGCGGCGCGGCTGGCCGCCCAGGCCACGGCGCAGGCCGATCTGGCGAAGGCGCAGGAGGCGCGGGTGGGCGAGCTTGCCGTCGGCCTCGGCGCCACCGCCGACAGCGTCGCGGCACTTCGCCGCACCGTAGATGAGATGGCGCTGTCAGGCCGGGCCGAGGAAAGGCTGCTGCTGCTGTCGCAGCAGATCCGCGCGGCGACGGCCGCCGGCGCCAGCTTCGAGCGCGAGGCGCAGGTGCTGACCGGGCTTGTGGCCGGCCGGCCGGACCTGCAGCCCGCGATCGACGTGCTGAACTTCCACGCCCGCGGCGGTGTGGCCACGCTGGAGGACCTGGTTGCCCAGTTCCTGGCCCTGGAATCGGCGGTGGTGTCGGCAACCGATGACACGCGCGGCTGGATCAGCATGGCCCAGGACCGGCTGGGGCAGTTCCTGGCCAGCCTACTGGGGGCCGGCAACGGCGGCATCGCGGATACCGTGACCCGCGCGCGCGGCCGCCTGCAGGCCGGCCAGCTCGCCGCGGCGGTGGACGACATGGCAACCCTGTCCGGTGCGCCGCGACGGGAGGCCGAGACCTGGATCCGCCGGGCCCGGGCGAAGCTGGAGGTCGACCGCGCGGTCCACCGCCTGGCCATGGCCGCGGTCGAAGGCATCGCCAGGACGAAGGCCCCGTGATCCGGGACGGCGCGTGGAAGGCTTCCCGCATACCCTTGCGGTTCTGAGCTTCTTCGCCAAGGCGGCGGTGCTGGTGGGGATTCCGGTCGGTGCGCTGCTGATCGGCTGGCGCTGCCTGCTGGTGGCCGATCGCGGCGGCGGGCTGTCGGCGCGCGGCGCGCTGATCACCGGCATCATGGCGGGCGGCGTGCTGGGGCTCGCGGTCCTGGTGCTGCAGGCAACCGGACCGGGTTTCCGCCTGCACGACGTGCTGCGGCGCGACGGGCCCTGGGCGATCGAGTTCGCGGGCTTCCTGAACGTCCGCGTCAACCCCTTCCTGTACGGGTTCGACGGCCTGGCCGGCCATATCGCCAGCGCGCCCTTCACTGAAGGCAATTTCATGGTGCTGCTGGCCGGCGCCGGGCTGCTGCTGATGCTCTATCTGCAGGTGCTGCGGGCGCGGGCGGGGGCGGTCGGTTTCCTTGGCGCCACGGCGCTGGTGCTGTGGGCGGCCTATGCCGCGCTGTTCACCGCCTGCCTGGTGTTGTGGGTGATCCACCTGCTGAATTTCTGGGCCTTCGCCGTGCTCGGCGTGATCGTGCAGATACTGCGCAAGATCTAGCGGGCGGCCGCGCGGCCGGCCGGCATCGACGGGTGGCACGGGGCCGGCCTGCACGCTAGCATCCCCACCATGCCGCTACCGCCGCGCCGTCCCCGCAAGCCCCATTTCCGCCTCGACCGCGAGGCCGAGCTGGATGAGGAGGGGCAGCCGATCCGCCCGCCGCCGCCGCGCATGGGCTCGGCACGCTTCCTGCTGCTGGCGACCCTGATCGCCGGCCTCGGCACCGTCGGCTCCTGGTACTACGAGCGCTGGCAGACCGAATATGCCACCGCCGCCGATCCCGACAACGACGCCCAGGTGGCGCGCGGGCGGTCGCTCTACTACGCCCATTGCGCCTATTGCCACGGCGACCGCGGCGAGGGGCTGCAGGGCCGCGGCGGGGCCGATGCGCCGGCGCTCGCCGCCGGCTCGCGGGCCGCCGGCTATTCCGACCGCGCCTGGATCGACATCATCGCGTCCGGGGCCGGGCCGATGCCCGGATTCGACAACCGCCTGACACCGCCCGACATCCTGTCGGTGATCGCCTTCCTGCGCCGGCTCGGACGGGAATAGGCTTGCCGGGGCGCGGCTACCGCGCCTATCATTTGCCTACGAACAATAATCGACGGGGCAGGCGATGGGCCGATATTTTCGGCCTTCGGTGCTGGAGGAGGCGGTCAGCATCCTGGCCGAGGGTGCGGCGCGCGGCCGCGTGCCGGCCATACTTGCCGGCGGCACCGATCACTTCCCGGCCCGGCTCGGCCCGCCGCGCGGCGAGGACATCCTGGACATCACCGCCATCGGCGCCCTGTCCGGCATCGCCGAGGACGAAGGCGGCTGGCGGATCGGCGCCACCACCACCTGGAGCGCGCTGGCCGAAGCCCGCCTGCCCCCGCTGTTCGACGGGCTGACGGCCGCCGCCCGCGCGGT
>CAZEQG010000529.1:0-2231 GCA_964514295.1 uncultured Alphaproteobacteria bacterium | reverse complement strand
GGCAGGCCGCCGCCCGCTCCGCCGGCAGCCCGGACGGGTCGGCAAGCCGGGCCAGCGCCGTCGCCATCGCCACCAGCGGCACGCCATAGACCGGGATGCCGCAGCCGTCGACGCCACGGGCCGTGCGCGACAGATCGACCCCGCCCATCTCGGCCATGATCGCGATCAGGCGCTGCTGCACCGGATGGTCGGCGCTGGTGTAGCCCCTGGTCGGCTCGCCCCGATGCACGGCCGTGGTGAGGAACCCGCTGTGCTTGCCCGAGCAGTTGTTGTGCGCCCGGGTCGGCTTCTGCCCGGCGCGGATCAGCGCCCGGGCGGTGTCCTCGTGATAGGGAAGCTGCGGGCCGCATTCGAGGTCCTCGATGTCGAGCCCGATGCGGCCGAGCCAGGCCGCCACCCGGTCGGTATGCATCGGCTCGCCATGGTGGGAGGCGCAGGCCAGCGTCACCTCGTCGTCGCCACAGCCGAAGCGCTCCGCCGCACCGGTCTCCAGCAGGGCCAGGGTCTGCAGCGGCTTGATCGCCGAGCGCGGATAGATCGGCCGCTCGATGTCGCCCCAGCGATGCAGCACCCGGCCGCTGGCATCCACCACGGCGGCGATGCAGCGGTGGAAACTCTCAACCATGCCGCCGCGCGTCACCTCGACCGCGATCGGGGCAACGGAACCGGCGGCAAGATGCACGCGGGCGATATCGTCAAGCATGGCAGCCTCGGATCAGGGAACCGGCACCATGCGCCGGGCCGTTGCACCTTTCAAGCCGGTTGGCCGGCGCCGGCCTTGGCCAGCCAGCGTGGATCGCCGATGCGCTGGCCGATGCGCCGGGCATGTTCGAGCAGGGTTGCGATGATGGTGGCATCGCCGCTCTCGGCCACCGACACCAGGGGATAGGAGATGCTCAGCGCCACCGGGCTCTCGCCATGCGGCCCGGCGAAGGCGGTGGCGACCGCCTTGATGCCCTCGAACAGTTCCTGGTTCGATTCGGCATAGCCGCGCCGCCGGATCAGGGCCAGTTCGGCCAGCAGTGCCGCCGGCGTGGCGATGGTGCGCGGGGTGCGCGCATGGGCGGGCGTGTCGAGCAGCCCCTCGGCACACATCCGGCGGATCTCCTCGTCCCCCTTCAGTGCCAGCAGGGCCTTGCCCATGGCGGCGGCATGCGCCGGCAGGCGGCGCCCCGGCTCCACCCCGAAACGCACCGGATAGGCGCCCTGAAGGGTTTTCAGCACCACCACGTCGTTGCCGGCGAGGATGCCGACCCAGGCGGTGTGGCGGGTCACCTGCACCAGCTCGGCCATCGTCTGCTGCACCCGGTCCAGGATGTCGAAGCCGCGCTGGAAGCCGCTGGCAAGCTGGAGGGCCAGCACCCCGGGGCGGTAGCGGCGCGACAGCGGATCCTGGTCGACCAGATCGCCGGCCCTGAGGGCGGCCAGGATGCGCGAGGCCGTGCTGGTGGTCATGCCGGCCGCGCGGGCGGCCTGCGCCACGCTGACCTCATGCGGCGGCACGGCGAGCAGGCGCAGCAGTTCGACAGCCTTGTGGATCGACTTCAGCGACACGCCGCCACCCCCTTCCGGCTTTCTTGACCCGCCCCGGCGGGTGTCCCATAATACGCATCAAGTTGCATAATATGCAACACATCAGGTTACCACATGGACAGGGACGGGGTCGGATGCGGGCGACGGCGGGACGGCTGGTTTACGAGACCCTGAAGAGTCACGGCGTCACCTGCCTGTTCGGCATGGAAGACCCGATCCACCTGTTCCACGCGGTCGACCGCACCTTCACCCGCATCGTGACGGTGCGCGACGAAAAGCACGGCGCCATCATGGCCCATGGCTACGCCCAGGCGACCGGGCGGCCGGGCGTCTGCACCTCGACCTTCGGGCCGGGGGCGACGAACCTGATCACCGGGCTTCTGGAGGCGCTGCAATCCTCGGTGCCGGTGATCGCCATCGTCCAGGACCATCCGCTGAAGCTGCGCGGGCGCCATGCCAGCAGCGCCATGGACCACACCGCCGCCCTATCGCCCTTCGTGAAGGCGGTGATCCGCATCGATTTTCCCGAGCAGGCGGGCGATGCCGTGCGCAAGGCCTTCCGCACCGCCACCACCGGCCGGCCGGGCCCGGTCGCCCTGCTCTGCCCGACCGACGTGATGGCCGCCGAGGCCGAGGCGGACACTAGGGGCGATCAGGGCTATGCCCATTTCCCCGCCAACCGCAGCCGCGCCTCGGCC
>CAZEQG010000528.1:0-2233 GCA_964514295.1 uncultured Alphaproteobacteria bacterium | reverse complement strand
AGGGCCGGGACGGCCAGCGCGGCGACGGGCGGCAGCCAGCGCCAGGGGGCGGCGAGGGCGGCGCGCTTGACCACCGGGTCGAGGCCCAGCCTTTCGGCCAGCGCCAGCGACTGCACCTCCATCCCGATAGTGCCGTCGCCAACCACCCAGCAGGCCGGATCGCGCAATATCATTGCTCAAACCTCGCCGATGGGTAATTTACTGTCGCAACCGAGGCCGAAGGGGGCGCCATGCGCCGCGAGAAGCTGGACCGCATCGACAGGCGCATTCTGCGCGACCTGCAGGACAATGGGCGGATGACGAATGTCGAGCTGGCCAGCCGGGCCGGCATTTCCGCCCCGCCCTGCCTGCGCCGGGTGCGCACGCTGGAGGAGGCAGGCTACATCCGCGGCTATCACGCCGATGTCGACGGCCAGATGCTGGGCTATGGCGTCACGGTGTTCGCGCTGGTCGGGCTGAAGAGCCAGAACGAGGCCGATCTGCAGGCCTTCGAGCGGCTGGTGGAGGACTGGCCGGAGGTGCGCGAATGCCACATGCTGACGGGCGAGAACGATTTCCTGCTGAAGATCGTGGCGGTCGACCTCGACAGCTTCCATCGCTTCCTCACCCGCAAGCTCACGCCCGCCGCCAATGTCGCCCATGTGAAGACGGCGACCGCCATCCGGGTGTCCAAGCGCCTGCCGGGCGTGCCCATCGACGACCGGGAGGAGCCCTAGCCCGTCTGTCCTAGAACAGGCGCCCGGGGTTCATCAGCCCCTGGGGATCGAGCGCGCGGCGGATGCGCGCCATCACCTCCAGCTCGGTCGCGCTCTTGTAGCGCGGCAGCTCGTCCTTCTTCAGCCGCCCGATTCCGTGCTCGGCCGAGATCGAGCCGTTCATCGCCGCCACCACGTCGTGGACGATCTCGTTGAACTTTCCCCAATGCGCCAGGAACGGCCCAGGATCGCCGCCGACCGGCAGGGCCAGGTTGAAGTGCACGTTGCCGTCGCCGACATGGCCGAAGGCGACCACCCGCACGCCCGGCCATTCAGCGGTCACCTGGCGGCTCGCCTCGGCGATGAAATCGGCCAGGCGCGACACCGGCACCGAGACGTCGTGCTTGATCGACGCGCCTTCCAGCTTCTGCGCCTCCGACATGCTCTCGCGCAGCTTCCACATTTCGGCCGACTGCCGGGTGTTCTGGGCGATCGCCGCGTCGATCACCAGGCCGTCGGCCATCGCCGCCTCCAGCAGCCCCTCCAGCTTGGCGCCCAGCCCGCTGTCCCCGTCCAGCGTGGCGGCCAGCTCCAGCAGCACATAGTGGTCGTAGGGCTGCGGCAGCGGGTCGCTGGTGCCCGCGATGTGGCGCAGCACGATCTCCAGCCCGACGCGCGGGATCAGCTCGAAGCTGACCACCGCATCGGCGCTGGCGATCCGCGCCCGGCTCAACAGCTCGATCGCCGCCGGCACGTCACGCACGGCGATGAAGGCGGTGCGGCGGTCGCGCAGGGCCGGGAACAGCTTCAGCACGGCGGCGGTGATGATGCCGAGCGTACCCTCGGCGCCGATGAAGAGCTGCTTCAGGTCATAGCCGGTATTGTCCTTGCGCAGCGCGCGCAGCCCGTCCCACACCCGGCCATCGGGCAGCACCACCTCCAGCCCCAGCACCAGCTCGCGCGTGTTGCCGTAGCGCAGCACCTGGATGCCGCCGGCATTGGTGGAGATGTTGCCGCCGATCTGGCAGGACCCCTCGGCGGCGAGGCTCAGGGGAAAGAAGCGGTCGGCAGCCTCGGCGGCGCGCTGGATCTCGGCCAGCACGCAGCCCGCCTCCACCGTCATCGTGTAGTTCAGCGGATCGATCGCGCGGATGCGGTTCATGCGGGAGAGCGACAGCACCACCGCCGTGCCGCTGTCGTCCGGGATCGAGCCGCCGCACAGCGAGGTGTTGCCGCCCTGGGGCACCACCGGCACCCCGGCGGCGGCACAGGCGGCCATCACCGCGGCCACCTCGGCGGTGTTCGCCGGCTTCACCACGGCCCGGGCTCGACCCTGCCAAAGTCCACGCCATTCAATAAGATGTGGGGCGATATCGCCATCCTGGTCGAGGAAGCCGCGCGGCCCGACAATGCGGCGGAGCTGCTCCAGCAGGGCGGAATCCTTCAACGCGACGTTCATTGCCGTTCTCCGGGGCGGGCTCCAGGCTTCCCTGTAGCGCCGGCGGCGGCGGGCGGCAAGCGCGGCGCCGCCGCCCGCC
>CAZEQG010000527.1:1986-2243 GCA_964514295.1 uncultured Alphaproteobacteria bacterium | reverse complement strand
CGCGGATCGACCGCCATGGCGCCGGCGCCGTGATGGCGGTGGGCTCGGCGGCGGCGGCGGCAACCCTCGCCTTCACGGCTGCGGCACCGGGGCCATACCTGTTCGTCGCCGGGCTGGTGGCGGTGGAGATCGCCTCCACCCTGATCCTCTACGATGCCGCGTTTGCCGTGCTGGTGCAGCATTGCGGGGCGCAGGCGCGCACCCGCATCACCCATCTGACGCTGCGTGAGGGCGATCCCGTCAAGGTGGGGCAGGTG
>CAZEQG010000527.1:1140-1976 GCA_964514295.1 uncultured Alphaproteobacteria bacterium | reverse complement strand
AGCCATTCCACGCTGTCGCCCAGCCTCAACCTCGGCCTGCTGGGCTGGCGCGAGATCCTCTATGTCTTCGCCGCGCTCAACCTTGTGGTCTGCCTGCCGGTCCATCTGGCGATCGCGCGCGCCGCCCCGCCCGCCGCCCCGCCGCCATCCCCGGCTGAGGCGGGCACCCCGGCCGAACCGGCGGAGACCGCCATTCCGCAGGCCGTGCTGCGGCGGATGTCGCTGCTGGTCACCCTGGGCTTCGCGCTGACCGGCTTCCTGCTGTCGGCGATCCTGGCGCAGATGGTGCCGCTGCTCGGCGCCATCGGGCTCGGCGGAGCGGCCCTGCTGGTGGCCGGGCTGTTCGGGCCGGCGCAGGTGCTGGTGCGCTTCGTGAACCTGGTCTTCGGGGTCGGCCGGCATCCGCTCGTGGTCACCATCCTGGCGGTGGCGATGCCGCCCCTGGCGGTGCTGCTGCTGGCGCTGTCGGCGCCGATGGTGGCGGGGGCGGCGGTGTTCGCGGTGCTGCTCGGCTTCGGTTCCGGGCTGAAGAGCATCGTGCAGGGCACCCTGCCGCTGGCGCTGTTCGGGAGTGCCGCCTATGGCGCGCGGCTCGGCCGGATGGCGCTGGTGCGCCAGTTCCTGGCGGCGCTGGCGCCTTTCGCCTGCGCCCTGGCGCTGGAGCGGCTGGGGCCGCTGATCGCCCTGCTGCTGCTGGCGGCGGTGGCGGCGGCGGGGCTCGCCGCCTTCCTTGAGGTCGCCCGGCTCTATCGCCGTCACGTGCCGGCATAGCCGCGCAGATACTTCATGCCGGTGTCGCACATCACGCTGACGATGGTGGCCCCGGGGCCGAGGCG
>CAZEQG010000527.1:0-1112 GCA_964514295.1 uncultured Alphaproteobacteria bacterium | reverse complement strand
CAGGTTGGCGCCGGTCGAGGTGCCGGCGAACAGCCCCTCCTCGCGCGCCAGGCGCAGGGCCATCTCCTTCGCCTGCCCGGTGCTCACGCGCTCGACCGCATCGGCAAGCCCGTCCTGCCACAGCGGCACCACGAAGCCGGCGCCCACCCCATCGATCCTGTGGGCGCCCGGCGCGCCGCCGGACAGCACGGGCGATTCCGCCGGTTCCACCGCCACCACATGGAGATCGGCGCGGCGCCGGCGCAGCGCCTGGCCGATGCCGCGCAGCGACGCCGCGGTGCCGACCGCCTGGACGAAGCCATCGACGGCGCCACCCGTCTGCGACCAGATCTCGTCGGCCATGGCGGTGTAGGCGGCGAGCTGGTCGGCATTCTTCATCTGGTCGGTCCAGTAGGCGCCGGTCTCCCGCGCGATCACGCCGGCGGCAGCGATCATGTCGCGGGTCAGCTTCTCCGTCATCCGGCCGCCATCGCTGGCCAGCACATGCATGCGCGCGCCAAGGATGCGCATATGGTCGAGCTTCTCGCGCGCGAAGGCATCGCTGGTGACGATGTCGAGGGGATGGCCGCGCACGGCGCAGACCAGCGCCAGCGACACCCCGGTGCTGCCGCCGGTATATTCCACCACCGCCCCGCCGGGCGGCAGCCGGCCATCGGCCTCCGCCGCCGCCACCATGGCCAGTGCCATGCGGTCCTTCATGCTGCCGGTCGGGTTCTCGCTCTCCAGCTTCAGAAGAATGCGCGCGCCATTGGCCGGCACGATGCGGCGCAGGGCCAGCAGCGTGGTGTTGCCGATGCGCGCCAGGATGTCGTTCGGCGGTGCGTTCATTTCCGTTGCCCCTGCGCTGCGCTGCCCGGGCGCATCCATGGCCCGGCAATGCCGCCGGCGGGGGTACGGAATCCGGACCTGGCGCTATTCCAGCAGCGCCCCGCGCTCGGCCAGCAGGGCGCGCAGCACGGCGCGGTGGCAGCGCGCCTCCTCGGCGCAGTAGCAGCCGATGGAGAAATCGGCATGGCGCGACAGGGCGGCCAGCAGGTCCAGCGTGCGGGCGGCCGCGGGCTGCGCCATCTCGGCCCGGAAGCGGCGCTGGAAGGCGGCCGAGGCCGCCGCAC
>CAZEQG010000526.1:0-2244 GCA_964514295.1 uncultured Alphaproteobacteria bacterium | reverse complement strand
GCTGGTCACGGGCGCCAGCGCCGGCATCGGCAAGGCGGTGGCGCTGGCCCTGGCCGAGGCCGGTTGCCGCGTGTGCATTGCCGCGCGCCGGGCCGAGCGCCTGTCGGCCGTGGTGGCGGCAATGGGCGGGGAGGAGGCCGGCCACCGCGCGGTCGCCATCGACCTGATGGCGGCGCAAGCACCCGCCATGGTCGCCGAGGCGGCCGGGGAGGCCGACATCATCGTCCACAACCTGGGCGGCAGCCTGGGCGAGCGCGACCCCCTGGCCGGGGCGGACAGCTTCGCGCGGGTATGGCGCTTCAACGTCGGCATCGCGATCGACATCAACGCGCTTCTGGCGCCGGCCATGGCGGCCCGCGGCTGGGGGCGGATCGTCCATGTCTCCACCCGCGCCTCGATCGACATGCGCGGGGCAGCGGCCTACAGCGCCGCCAAGGCCTACCTCAACGCCTACACGGTCTCGCTGGGCCGCGCGCTGGCGCCGCGCGGCGTGATCGTGTCGGCCGTGCTGCCGGGTGCGGTCGCGACCGAGGACAACAACTGGGGCAAAGCGCGCGTTGACAATCCCGCGCGCGTCGCGGCCTTCTTGGCCGAGCATCAGGCGATCGGCCGGCTGGGCAGCGTGGAGGACGTGGTGCCATTCGTGGTGTTCCTTGCCTCCGAGCGCAACCGGTTTGCAGCCGGCGCGCTGGTGCCGGTGGATGGCGGCGCGATGTAGGGGGCGGTTGGGGATGCTGGACGCTGTTCTGGGCGATATCGCCGGCAAGGGCTACGCCGTGGTCGACGCCTTCGACCCCGCCCCCCTGGCCGAGATCCGCGCCACCATCTTCCAGGCCGCGCGCGGCCTGCTGGGCTGGGAGGGAAATGATCCCGACGCCTTCTTCAACCATTTCCACGACCAGGCGCTCGACGCGGCGCGGCTCAACGATTTCCGCGTTGCCCTGATTCGCGCCTTCAACGAGCAGGCCGATGTCGGGCGGCTCACCTGGGATGCCTTCGCACCGCTGCTGCTGTCGCTGGTCGGGCCCGATGCGGCGGTGCAGCGGGCGACCAATCTGGTGATCCAGATGCCCCATGACCTGGCCGTGTCGCCGGTGCACCGCGACGCGCCGCCGAACTCGCTGCACGAGGTGGTGGTGTGGGTCCCCCTGGTCGACTGCTACGGCACGAAGGGGATGGTGGTGCTGTCGGCCGAGCATACCCGCGAGGCGCTGGCCCGCCGCGCCGCCCCCGGCGGCGGCGACGCGGCGATGGACGATTATGTCTGGAGCGTGGCCGACCGGGTGGCGGTGCCCTATGGCAAGGCGCTGTTCTTCTGGGCTGGCCTGATCCACGCCGTGCCGGAAAATGTCGAGACGGAAACCCGCTGGTCGCTGAACCTGCGCTACAAGAACATCTTCTCGCCCCAGGGAACCAAGGGGATGCCGGAATATTTCCGCATCCTCCACCTGTCGCCGCTGTCGCGGCTGGCCTTCGATGCCCAGCGCCGGCAGGCGGTGGCGGACCTCAACCCGTCATGAAGCATTTCTATTCGATCCTCGACACCGGCTGCTCGCGCCTGGTGACACAGCCGATCCAGCATCTGGTGAACGCCGACATGGCGCAGAGGGCGGGCGGCAAGGTCGTCTTCTACACCGCCGAGGATGTCGACACGCTGAAGGAGCACACCATCCTGCGCTCCAAGCTGCACGAGAAGCCGCCGGTCGACGGCTTCGTGTTCTTTCGCATCCTGCAGTTCGGCTATGGCGGGCAGCTGGACTTCCGCCTGATCGCCAGCATCCTGGCTGCCGGCTACGAGATGCATTTCGCCCGCGAGCGCTTTTCCATCCCATCCCTGGCCGCGCTCGATCAGGCGTTCCCGGAACTCAAGTGCTACGAGCACTTCAACTGCGGCAAGCCCTTCGACACCTACTGAGATGCCCGGCCACAAGTGCAATTGCGAATGATTTGCATTTTTGTGGGGATGCGCTAGGCTCCGCCCTCCGTGAAGGAGGATCGCCGTGCCGAGCAACGACCACAGCCCAGAGCCCTGCCAGCCCGCGCTTCACCCCAGCGAGCGGCCGATCTCCTCTTTACGCTTTGCCGAACAGTTCGTGGTCTGGGCGGTCCGGCGCTGGGTCGCCCATCGCGGCGACCTGGCGGCCACCTGGCCGCTGCTGCGCGAAGGCTTCACCAAGGCCGGGGCCGGCGGCGGGCTGGTGCCGCTGCACGAGGCGCTGACGGCGCTGGGCACCGCCTCCCGCG
>CAZEQG010000525.1:0-2250 GCA_964514295.1 uncultured Alphaproteobacteria bacterium | reverse complement strand
CGGCCGCGACCGCGCCAAGGGCGAGGCCGCAGCCGCCGCCCTGACCGCCGCCGGCTGCCCGGCGATATTCGTGGCCGGCGACCTGGGCAGCGAGGCTGACTGCCGCGCGCTCTTCGCCACCGCCGTCGCGCGCTTCGGCACCCTCGAAGGGGTGGTGAACGCCGCCGGCCTGACCGACCGCGGCAGCATCGAGGACACCAGCGTCGCGCTGTGGGACCGCCTGTTCGCCGTGAATGCCCGGGCCCCCTTCATCCTGACCCAGGAGTTCGCCCGCCATCGCGCCGGCCAGGGTGGCGGCGGATCGGTGGTCAACGTGATCACCCAGTCGGCCCATGGCGGCCAGCCCTTCCTCACCGCCTATGCCGCCTCCAAGGGGGCGCTGGCGGTGCTGACGAAGAACACCGCCAACGGCCTGCGCCGGCGCCGCCTCCGGGTGAACGGCATCATGCTGGGCTGGACCGACACTCCGGCCGAGCACGTGATCCAGCAGCGCGACGGCCGCCCGGCCGACTGGCTCGAGCGGGCCGAGCGCGAGCAGCCCTTCGGCCGGCTGATCCGGCCGGGCGATGTCGCGACCCTGGCGGTCTATCTGCTGAGCGACGCCGCCGAGATGATGACCGGGGCGCTGATCGACCTCGATCAGAACGTCGTCGGCACCTATGACTGAGGCATGAGGCCGGCCTCGGCCGCCAGGGCCTTCAGCGCCCGGAACCCCATGGTCTGGTAGGTCAGGGGATTGCGCCGGGCGGGGTCCTGCTCGGCCTCCACAACCAGCCAGCCGGCATAGCCATGACGGGCGGCGATGGCCAGCACGGCCGCGAAATCGACCGACCCTTCGGGATCGCCCGGCACGGTGAAGACGCCGCGCCGGACCGCCTCAAGGAAGCTCAGGCGGCCGGCCAGGGCCTCGGCCATCACGGCCGGGCGCAGGTTCTTGGTGTGGATATGGCCGATCCGCGCCATATGGGTCTGCGCCAGCGCCACCGGATCGGCACCGGCAAAGGCCGCATGCCCGGTGTCCAGCAGCAGCTTCGTCGCCGGGCCGGTCAGCGCCATCAGCAGGTCGATCTCGGCCGCCGTCTGCACCACCGTGCCCATGTGGTGGTGATAGACCAGGGCGATGCCGCGGCCGGCGCAATGCGCCGCCACCGCCTCGACATCGGCGGCAAAGCGCGGCCAGCGGCCCTCCTCCAGCACCGGACGGTCGGCCAGCGGCACGCCGTCCTCGCCATGCACGGCATTGGAGGTCTCGCAGACGATGCACACCCGCGAGCCCATGGCGGCCAGCAGGTCGAGATGCGGCGTGATCGCCGCGATCTCCGCCTCGACCGGGTGGCTCAACAGGTTGAGCGAGTGCCAGCCGGACACGAAGGCAAGCCCGTGCGGGGCCAGCGCGGCGGCAAGCCCGGCCGCGTCGGAGGGCATCTTGTGCCCCTTCTCGATACCGGCAAAGCCGATCGCCGCCGCCTCGCGCAGGCACTGCTCCAGGGTGATGTCGGCACCGAGCGAGCGGTCGTCGTCGTTCGACCAGGCGATCGGGTTGGTGCCGATGCGGATCATCCGACCCTCCCGTCGCCGCGCCTGGCCAGCGCGGCCTCGTAGTCGCGCCGGGCCGCAACCACGGCCGGGCGGCTGGAGACCTGCGGCACCGCCACGTCCCACCAGGCCCCGCCGGCCCTGGTGCCGATGGCCGGATCAGTATCGATGACGATACCGTAGGGACCATCGCTGGCCCGGGCCCGGGCCAGGGCCGCCGGCAGTTCGGCGATGCCGGCCACCTTCTCCGCCGCCGCCCCCATCGCGCGCATGTGGCCGGCGAAGTCGATCGCCGGCGGCACCACCTGCCGGGCATCGGCCAGCAGATTGTTGAAGCCCGCCCCGCCCGTCGCCCGCTGCAGCCGGTCAATGCAGCCGAAGCCGCGATTGTCGAGCAGCACCACGGTGATCTTCACCCCCAGCATCACCGCCGTCGCCAGCTCCGAATTCAGCATCATGTAGCTGCCATCCCCCACCATCACCACGACCTCGCGGTCGGGGCAGGCCATCTTCACCCCCAGCCCGCCCGCGATCTCGTAGCCCATGCAGGAGAAGCCGTATTCCAGGTGGTAGCCGCCGGGCGCGCCCGGGCGCCACAGCTTGTGGAGTTCGCCCGGCAGGCCGCCGGCGGCACACACCACGACGGTATCGGGCCGTGCCCAGCGCTGCACCGCGCCCACCACCTGGGCGTCGCTGGGCAGCGCGTTCCCCGCC
>CAZEQG010000524.1:0-2255 GCA_964514295.1 uncultured Alphaproteobacteria bacterium | reverse complement strand
CAGGCTGTCCGGCGAGCTTCCGGCCGGACCGCTCAAAGCCCCAGCCGCGCCGAGGCCGGCCGCGCCGCCAGCGGAACCCAGCCGCCGGTCTCCATGCTGGCATAGATGGCGTGCAGCAGGTCGAGGCTGCGCGCCGCCTCGCCGGCATCCACCGGCACCTCGCGGCGGCCGGCGCGCAGGGCGGCGAACACCGCCGACAGGTAGGGGCCATGACCCAGGCCATAGCCGGTCGGCACCTCCTGGGAATGGCGGGCCGGCACCTGCGCATCCTCCGCGGCGGCATCGACCGGCGCCCAGGTCTCGATGCGGTTCAGCGCGATGCCGCCGACCTTGGCCAGCGCCTTCTCGCCCACCAGGTGCAGCGAGGCCTCGATGTCGCGCGGCCGGGCGGAGGTGGTGGCCTCGATGGTGCCGAGCGCGCCATTGGCAAAGCGCACCGCCGCCACCGCCGTGTCCTCCGCCTCCAGCCGGTTCAGCATCGCCTTGCCGGCGGCGCACACCGCCTCCACCTCGCCGGCCAGCCAGCGCAGCGCGTCGAGGTGATGGATCGCCTGCTGCGCCAGCACCCCGCCATCCATCCGCCAGCGGCCATGCCAGGGATCGTCATAATAGGACTGCGTGCGGCACCAGTGGACGCGCACGCCCGCGGTGACCAGCCGGCCGATCCGCCCCTCCTCCACCGCCTGGCGCAGGAAGCGCAGGGCGGGATTGAAGCGGTTCTGCTTGATCTCGGCCAGGATCAGCCCGCGCCGCTCGGCGATGCCGGCCAGTTCCTCGACATGCTCGGGCCGCAGCGCCATCGGCTTTTCCACCACCACCGGCAGCCCGGCTTCCAGCAGCGCCCTGGCATGCTCGAAGTGATTGCCGGATTCGGTGAGGACGCAGACGATGTCGGGCTTGGCCGCGATCACGCCGGCGATGCCGTCGCAGATGGCGGCCCCGAGCGGGGCGAAGCGCGCCGCCTTGGCGGGGTCGAGATCGGCGGCGGCGACCAGCGCCACCTCCTCGGCCAGTTCATCGCGGAACACTTCGAGGTATCGGGCGGACACCCGGCCGCAGCCGAGCAGCGCCACGCGCACGCGGTTTGCCTTCATGATGCCGCGCTGGTAGCCGAAAGCAGACGGACGGTCAATTGCGCGGCCCCACGGGCGCCGGCACAGTGAGGGACCGGGCCATGATCCGGACAGGGGAGGCAGGAATGGCGGTCATTGAAGAGGATGGCGCCGCCATCGCCGGCGAGGCCGCCACCGCGGCCCGGCGCGAGGTGCCGGCCGACCTGCGCGAGAAGCGGCTGGACAGCGCCTTTGCCGAGGCTGCGCGGGCCAACCACCGCCGGGTGCTGTGGCTGCGCACGCTGGCGCTGGCGGTGATCGCGGGTTTCGAGTGGATGATCTTTCCGATGCCGGGGGTGCTGTTCCCGCTGGTGATGATCCTGGCCTTCGCGCTTGCCGGGCTGATCCATGCAGGCGTGCTGACCTGGCGGCCGGACGCCGCCTGGGCCTCCTATCTGCTGGTCGCGGTGGATGCAGCGCTGCTCGCCTTCACCCTCTATTACCCGAACCCGTTCCTGGACAATCCGCTGCCCCGCCAGGTGGCGCTGAAGCAGGGCGGCGACGTGTTCTTCTATGTGGTGATCGTGCTGACGGCGATGAGCTACTCGCCGCCGCTCACCCTCTGGGGCGGCATCTGCTCGGCCGGCGCCTATGCCGTGGCCTTCCTGATCATCACCGGCTTCGACCTGTCGGTCCCCCCGGGGCCCGAGCCCTGGCGCGACGTCACCTGGACCTGGTGGGGCGTGCTGGCGCAGACCACCTTCGTGATGGTGCTGGTGGCGGCCCTGCTCAGCGCCCTGACCTGGCGGTCGCGCCGGCTGGTGCTGAGCCAGGCCCGGGCGGAGCGCGGGCGGGCCGCACTCGCCCGCTACTTCTCGCCCAACATGGTCGAGGTGCTGGACCGCGCCGGCGGCGCCCTGCCCAGCCGGCGCCAGCAGGTGGCGGTGCTGTTCGCCGATGTGAAGGGCTTCACCGCGCTGTCGGAGCGGATGCCGCCGGAAGCGCTGATCGCCTTCCTGCGCGATCTCCAGCGCGAGGCGGCCGAGGCGGTGTTCGGCGCCGGCGGCACGCTGGACAAGTATATCGGCGACTGCGTGATGGCGACCTTCGGCACCCCCGATCCGGGACCGCGGGACGCCACCAACGCGCTGGCCGCCGCCCGCGCCATGGCGGCGCGCGCCGATGCCGCCGCGGTGGCGGCCG
>CAZEQG010000523.1:0-2255 GCA_964514295.1 uncultured Alphaproteobacteria bacterium | reverse complement strand
CGCAGCAGCGGCGTCAGCGCCGCCCCCGGCAGCGGCCCGTCCTGGGGCAGCGAGACCGCCGGGATGCTGTCATAGCCGTGGACGCGCAGCACCTCCTCGACCAGATCCGCCTCGCCCTCGATGTCGCGGCGCCAGGGCGGGGGGATGACCGACAGGGTGCCGCTGCCCTCGACCGTGCAGCCCAGCCGCTCCAGGATCGCCCGCGCCTCGCCTTCCGGCACCGCCACGCCGCCCAGCTCGGCGATCCGGGCGATGCGCAGCGTCAGCCGCCGCTCCCAGGCGATCGGGGCGCCTGCCACCGTCAGGGCCGAGGCTTCGCCGCCGCACAGCGCCAGGATCAGCCGGGTTGCCGCCTCGATCCCCCAGAAGGGGCCGGTCGGGTCCAGCCCGCGCTCGAAACGGTAGCGCGCATCCGATTGCAGGTTCAGCTTGCGCCCGGTGGTGGCGACGCTGACCGGATCGAAGATCGCCGCCTCCAGATACATCTCCGTCGTCGCCTCCGAGCAGCCGCTGCGCGCGCCGCCCATCACGCCGGCCAGATCGTCGATGCCGTGCCGGTCGCCGATCACCAGCATCCCGTCCTCGAAGACGTATTCCTTGCCGTTCAGGGCCAGATAGCGTTCGCCCGCCCGGGCAAGGCGCACCGTCAGGTCGCCGTCGATCTTGCCGGCGTCATAGGCATGCAGCGGCCGGCCGAGATCGAGCATCACATAGTTGGTGACGTCGACCAGGGCCGAGATGGGCCGCAGCCCCACGGCCTTCAGCCGGTCCTGCATCCAGGCCGGGCTGGGGCCGTTGCGCAGGCCGCGGAAGTGGCGGCCGACGATCAGCGGCGCCAGATCCCTGGCCTCTGCCGCCACCACGAAGCTGACGGGGCTGGCATGGCCGGTGGCGGCCGGGGTTTCGGGCAGCGGCTTCAGCGTGCCGAGCCCGGCGGCGGCAAGGTCGCGGGCGATGCCGCGGACGCTGAGGCAGTCGGCCCGGTTCGGCGTGATCTTCACGTCGAGTACCGGGTCGCCGAGCCCCGCCCACTCGGCCCAGCGCCGGCCGATCGGGGCATCGGATGGCAGGTCGATGATGCCGTCATGCTCGTCCGACAGGCCCATCTCGCGTTCGGAGCACAGCATGCCGTTGCTCTCGACGCCGCGGATGACGCCGGGCTTCAGGTCGACCCCGGTGCCGGGGATGCGGGTGCCGGGGGGGGCGAACACGCCCTTCATGCCGCTGCGGCAGTTGGGCGCACCGCACACCACCTGCACCGGCTGGCCGGCGCCGATGTCAACCATGGCCACGCGCAGGCGGTCGGCGTTGGGGTGCTGGCGTGCCTCCAGCACATGGCCGATGACGAAGGGCTCAAGGCCGGCGCCGCGGTCCTCGACGCCATCGACCTCCAGGCCCAGCATGGTCAGGCTGGCGACGATCCGCTCCAGCGGCGCGTCGGTGTCGAGATGGTCCTTCAGCCAGGAAAGTGTCAGCTTCATCGGGAGAGTCCCCCGGTCAGGCTCGGCACGTCGAGGGCCGAGAAGCCATAGTGGCGCAGCCAGCGCAGGTCGCTGTCGTACATCGGCCGCAGGTCGGGAATGCCGTATTTCAGCATGGCGATGCGCTCGATCCCCATGCCGAAGGCAAAGCCCTGCCACTCCGCCGGGTCCAGGCCGCAATTGGCGAGCACCTTGGGGTGGACCATGCCGCTGCCGAGAATCTCCAGCCAGTCGCCGCCGGCGCCGATCTTCAGTTCGCCGCCCTTGCGGCTGCAGCCGATATCGACCTCCGCCCCGGGCTCGACGAAGGGGAAGTAGCTGGGGCGGAAGCGCACCGGCAGGTCGTCGATGCCGAAGAAGGCGCGCAGGAAATCGATCAGGCAGCCCTTCAGGTGCCCCATGTGGATCGCCTTGTCGATCACCAGCCCCTCGACCTGGTGGAACATCGGCGAGTGGGTGGCATCATGGTCGGAGCGGAAGGTGCGGCCGGGCACGATGATGCGGATCGGCGGCTTCTCGGCGATCATGGTGCGGATCTGCACCGGCGAGGTGTGGGTGCGCAGCACCATGCGGCTGCCATCGGCGCGCGGGCGCAGGTAGAAGGTGTCGTGCTCCTGGCGGGCCGGGTGCTCGGGCGGGATGTTGAGGGCGGTGAAGTTGTGGAAGTCGTCCTCGATGTCGGGGCCGGCCGCCACCTTCAGGCCCATGGCCCCGAAGATCGCCACCAGCTCGTCCATCACCTGGCCGATCGGGTGCAGCCTGCCTGCCGGCTCC
>CAZEQG010000522.1:0-2277 GCA_964514295.1 uncultured Alphaproteobacteria bacterium | reverse complement strand
GCGGCCACGGCCGGCGCGGCGCCCGGCAGTCATCGCCGCAGCCTCGGATCGGCCACCGCGCAGGCGAGGTCGACCACCAGGTTCAGCAGCACGAAGGCCAGCCCCATGACCAGCACGGTACCCTGGATCATCGGCACGTCGCGCGCCAGCACCGCATGGACCAGGGCATGGCCGATCCCGGGCCAGGCGAACAGGGATTCGACCACCACCACCCCTTCGACCAGCCACACGAGCTGGATGCCGAGATAGGCGAGGACCGGACCGGCGGCATTGCGCAGCAGGTGGCGGCGCAGCACCGCCCCCTCGGCCAGCCCCTTGTGCCGGGCAAAGGCGACATGGGGCGCCGCCAGCACCGCCAGCGCCGCATCCCGCGTGATGCGGCTGGACATGGCGGCAAGGCCGATCGCCAGGGTCGCCGCCGGCAGCACCCAGTGGGCCGCCCCGCCATGCCCGGCGGCGGGCAGCAGGCCAAGATGGACCGCCATCACCAGCATGAGGCCAAGGCCGACCACGAAGGCCGGCAGCGCCCGCAGCACGGCCGAGGCGGCGAGCCCGGCAAGGTCGAGCGCCGATCCCGGACGCAGGGCCATGGCAAGCCCCAGCGGTGGCCCCAGCAGCACCGACAGCCCGAGCGCCAGCAGCGACAGCCACACGGTGTGGCCGAGCTGGTGGGCGATCTCCTCGGCCACCGCCTCGCCGCTGACCAGCGACTGCCCGAGGTCGAGCTGCGCCAGCGCCACGAGCCAGGCGGCGAGCCGCCGCCACCACGGCTGGTCGAGCCCAAGCTCCCGGCGCACCGCCTCGGCCGCGGCCGTGCTGACCAGGTCCTCGCCGTAGCGCCCGGCGGCAATGCGGTAGGCGACATCGCCCGGCAAGCTCTCCACCAGGGCAAAACAGGCGGTGCCGACCAGCAGGGCGACCAGCAGCGCCTGCGCCAGCCGGGCCGACAGCGCCCGCAGGGCCGCGATCACTGCGCCCAGCGCATGGCGGCGATGCGGAAGGAAAGCTCCAGCGGGTCGATCGTCACGCCGGCGATCCGCCGGTTCGCCGCCACCGCATAGTCGAACCAGGCAACCGGCAGCACCGGCAGTTCGGCCTGCAGGATCGCCGCCACCTCGCGGCGCAGCCGGGCCCGTTCGGCGGCATCCTCCACCCCCGACAGCGCCTCCAGCAGGCGGGCGAGCTGCGGGCTGGACCACCCCATCGCACCCCAGTCGCCCCCCTGCGGACCGAAATCCTGGAGCAGGGTGCCGAGCGGGTCCGGCACCAGCGAGAAGTTCCGCGCGAACAGCGCCATCTCCAGGCTGCCATCGCGATGGCCGGCGGGAATCTCCGAGGAATTCGTGATGGCGATCTGCATGTCGATGCCGACCGCACGAAGCTGGGCCTGGATGGCGGCTGCCATTGGCGGCTGCTCGGGCCGGTCGGAGAAGGTGCGCAAGGTCACCCGGAAGGGCCGGCCGTCCTTCGCCAGCACGCCGTCGGGGCCGGCCCGCCAGCCGGCCTCGGCCAGCAGCGACCGGGCGGCCGCCGGATCATGGCCGAGCGCCGCCAGATCCGGCACATGCCATTCCGCCAGGGTCGGCGGGAACATCTGGGTGGCCGCGATCTCTGGGTTGCGCAGCAGGGCGGCGGCGATCGCCCGGCGGTCGATGGCAAGGCTGACGGCCTGCCGGGCACGAAGGTCGGCGAAATAGGGCGATGCCGCGTTCAGCTTGATCGCCCGGGTGCGCGGGATCGGCAGCACCGTCACCGCGATCTGCGGGTTGCGCCGGGCGCGGGCCAGCGTCTCGGGCGCCAGCACGGTCACCAGGTCGCCCTGGCCGCTCTCGGCCATCGCAGCCCGGGTCTCGCCGCGCGGTACCGCAAGATAGCTTGCGGCGGCGATCGCCGGGGCGACCCCCCACCAGCCATCGAAGCGCGCCACGTCCAGCTTCAGCGGCGGCGCCAGACCGGTCACCCTGAAGGGGCCGGTGGCGACGATCCGGCGCACGGCGCCGGCGGCATCGCTGGCCGAAGGCGCCAGGATGATGGTGGAGGAATGGGCAAGGAAGGCCGGCAGCGAGGCGAAGGGCCGGCTGGTGGTCACGGTGACGGCCCCGTCCTCGGCGGTGACCGCGACGACCGGCACATTCGCCAGCACCGCCGGCGCCTGCCGGGCACGCTCCAGCGAGGCCGCCACCGCCGCGCCGGTCACCGCGCTGCCGTCGTGGAAGCGCGCACCCGGACGCAGGGCGAAACGCCAGGACAGCCCGTCGGCCGAGCGTGTCCAGGCGG
>CAZEQG010000521.1:0-2286 GCA_964514295.1 uncultured Alphaproteobacteria bacterium | reverse complement strand
GCAGTGCGCGCGGTCATCGCCGAGCGCATCGGCCGGCCGCTGGGGCTCGACGGCGACGAGGCGGCGGCCGCGATCCTGCGCATCGCCAACGACCGCATGGCCGGGGCCATCCGCATGATGTCGCTGGCGCGCGGCCATGATCCACGCGACTTCGCCCTGTTCGCCTTCGGCGGCGCCGGCCCGCTGCACGCCGTGGCCCTGGCGCGGGAGCTGGCGATCCCGCATGTGCTGGTGCCGGCGCGGCCCGGCATCACCAATGCGATCGGCTGCCTGGTCGCCGATCTGCGGCACGATTTCGTGCGCACGCTCAACCTGCCGCTGTCCCGCCTCGACATCGGGCAGGCGGTCGCGATCCTGGCCGAGCAGGCCGAGGAGGGGCGCTGGATGCTGGCGCGCGAGGGGGTGGGGATCGAGGCCATCGAGATCCGCCACGAGGCCGACATGCAGTTCCAGGGACAGACCCACCTGCTGACCGTGCCGGTCGACGCCGAGGGGCTGACGGTCGCCGGCCTCGCCGAAAGCTTCGCCGCCGCCTACTGGCGCCGCTTCGAGGTGGCGCTGCCGGAGATCCGCCCGGTGCTGGTCAACCTGCATACCATCGTGCTCGGCCGCCGCCGGCCGGTGGCGCTGGACCGCCTGCTGGACCCGGGGCGCCGCGCCGCGAGCCTCGACGGCGCCCGGCTCGGCAGCCGGCGCGTGTGGTTCCCGGGCGGCTGGCAGGACACCCCCGTCTACGACCGTGAGCGGCTGCCGGAAGCGGCCGTGCTGACCGGGCCGGCGGTGCTCCATCAGCTCGACTGCACCACGGTGATCGACCCCGGGGCCGAGGCCCGGGTGGACAGCCATGGCAACCTGGTGGTGCGCACATGACCCTCGATCCGGTGACCCTGGCGGTGATCCAGAACGGCCTGATCCAGGTCTGCAACGAGATGGACATCGCCTTCCAGCGCGCCGCCTTCTCGCCGGTGATCTCGGAGGCGCTCGACCGCTCCGACGGCATCTATGCGGCCGGCAGCGGCGCGCTGGTGGCGCAGGGCGAATTCGGCCTGCCGGTCTTCGTCGGCACCATGCAGGAGGCGGCGAAGGCCGTGATCGACCATGGCGCGCCACCGGAGCCGGGCGACATCTACATCCTGAACGACCCCTATATGGGCGGCACCCATCTGATGGACGTGAAGTTCGTCAAGCCGTTCTTCCATGGCGGCGAGCTTCTGTTCTGGCTGGCCAATACCGGCCATTGGCCCGATGTCGGCGGCATGGTGCCGGGTGGCTTCTCGGCCCGCGCCACGGAGGTGGAGCAGGAGGGGCTGCGCCTGCCGCCGGTCAAGCTCTACAAGCGCGGCAGCCTGGACCGCGAGATCCTGGCGATCATCCTGTCCAACATCCGCATCGCCGACCAGCGCATCGGCGACATCAAGGCCCAGGCGGCCGCCCTTGGCGTTGGCGAGAAGCGGCTGGCCGCCCTGCTGGAGCGCTACGGCACGGCCACCGTGCTGGCCGCCGTCGACACGCTGCGGGCGGCCGCCGAGGCGCAGATGCGCGCCGCCATCGCCGAGATCCCCGACGGCACCTGGCGCGGCCGGGCGAGCGTCGATTCCGATGGCGTGGTCGACCAGCCGCTGGTGATCGAGCTTGCCATCACCAAGGCCGAGGGCGCGCTGACCTTCGATTTCACCGGCTCCTCCCCGCCCTGCCAGGGGCCGATGAACAGCGTCATCGCCACCACCCGCTCCTCGGTCTACCTGGCCATCAAGCACATCTTCCCCGAGGTGCCGATCAATGCCGGCACCTTCGCCCCGCTGCGGGTGATCGAGCCCGAGGGCACCTTCCTCTACGCCCGCTACCCCCGCCCGGTGTCGGGCTGCGCCGCCGAGGTCAGCCAGCGGATCGCCGAGGCGGTGTTCAACGCCCTGACCCCCGCCCTGCCCGGCCGCCTGTTCGGCGCGCCCGCCGGCACCTCGGGCAATTTCGCGCTTGGCGGCACCGACCCTGCGACCGGGCGCGGCTATGTCATGTACCTGATCTCGGGCGGCGGCTATGGCGGCTGGTCGGGCGGCGACGGGCTGTCCAACGGCTGTTCGACCATCGGCATCTCGAAGACCACGCCCCTTGAGGTGATCGAGCAGCGCTATCCGGTGCTGTTCGAGGAATACGCCCTGGCCGAGGGTACCGGCGGCGCCGGGGCGCGGCGCGGCGGCATGGGCGTGTCCTACCGCCTGCGCCTGCGCCGCGGCGAGGCGCGGGCAAGCTTCGTCATGGACCACGGGCGCAGCGGGCCGCTGGGCG
>CAZEQG010000520.1:0-2292 GCA_964514295.1 uncultured Alphaproteobacteria bacterium | reverse complement strand
CGCCCGCCTGGCCGCCATCGCCGACCCGCCGGCGGCGCTGTCGGAGATCCTGGAGGCACCCTGCTTTGAGGCGCTGGCGGCCCGGGCGCGGCGGATCGCCGCCCCGCCGGGACCGGCCACCCTGTCGCCGTCCGATTTTGGCTTCCACAACGCCATCCGCCGGGCCGACGGCACGCTGGTGTTCGTCGATTTCGAGTATTTCGGCTGGGATGACCCGGTGAAGCTGACCGCCGATTTCGTGCTGCATCCGGGCATGGCGCTGCCGGCGGAGCTGGCGCGCCGGTTCGAGGCGGGGGCGCTGGCGCTGTTTGCCGGCGACCCCGGCTTTGCCCGGCGGCTGGCCGCCCAGCTTCCCCTTTTCGCCTTGCGCTGGACCCTGATCGTGCTAAACGAATTTCTGCCCGAGGTTTGGGCGCGGCGCGTCTTCGCCGGGGCCCGCGACCGCGCGGCGATCCTGGAGGGTCAGGTGGAGAAGGCGCGCGCCCTGCTGCGGCGTGCCACCCTGGAAGCCGAGCGCCTGGACAGTTCCCCATGGTCCTAGAATCCGCCGTTCCGTCCTCCCAGGCCTTCGCGGCGCTGGACGACCGCTCGCTGCATCTGCGCCGCCTTGCCGTGCGTGGACTGATCGGCGGCAACCGGGGCCATGTCGGCTCCACCCTGTCGCTGATCGAGATCCTGCGCGTGCTCTATGACAGCGTGCTGCGCCATGATCCGGCGAACCCCGGCTGGGCCGAGCGCGACCGCTGCATCCTCAGCAAGGGCCATGGCTGCCTGGCGCTCTATGCGCTGCTGGCCGACCATGGCTATTTCCCGGCCGACTGGCTCGACCGCTTCTGCCGGGCCGACGGCCGGCTGGGCGGCCACCCCGAGGCCGGCAAGGTGCCCGGCGTGGAGGCGTCGACCGGCGCCCTCGGCCACGGGCTCGCCATTGGCGTCGGCCTCGCCCTGGCGGCGCGGCTGGCGCGGCGGAAGAACCGCGTGTTCGTGATCATGGGCGATGGCGAGATCAACGAGGGCTCCGTGTGGGAAGCGGCGATGAGCGCGGCGAAACACCGCCTCGGCAACCTCGTCGCCCTGGTCGACTATAACAAGATGCAGTCCTACGGCCCGACCCGCGAGGTGGTGGACCTGGAGCCGCTGGCCGACAAGTGGCGGGCCTTCGGCTTTGCCGTGCGCGAGGTGGACGGCCACGATGTCGCCGCCCTGCGCAGCGCGCTGACCGGCATCCCCTTCGTCGAGGACCGGCCAGGCATGGTCATCTGCCACACCGTGAAGGGGCGTGGCATCCCCTTCGCCGAAGGCAGCGCCAAGTGGCATCACAGCTCGCGCTTCACCGCCGAGGAGCTGGCCGCCATCGACCGCGCGCTGGGGGGCTAGGGGCGATGCGCAAGACCAGCCTCGACGGCGTTCTCGACCTCGCCCGGCGCGACCCGCGCGTGGTGTTCATCGGCTCCGACCTCGGCGCCGGCACCCTTGCCGAGTTCAAGCGCGAGATGCCAGAACGCTTCTTCATGGAAGGCGTGGCCGAGCAGCACATCATCGGCATGGCGGCCGGCCTGGCGATGGACGGCTTCGTGCCGTACGTCAACACCATCGCGACCTTCCTGACCCGGCGCTGCCTGGAACAGGTGGCGGTCGACCTGTGCCTGCACAATCTGCCGGTGCGCCTGATCGCCAATGGCGGCGGCGTGGTCTATGCGCCGCTCGGCCCCACGCACCTGGCGATCGAGGATATCGCGCTGCTGCGGGCACTGCCCAACATGTCGATCTTCGCCCCCTGCGACGCCGCGGAAATGTCGCGCCTGATCCCGGCCACCCTCGACCTGCCCGGCCCTGCCTATATCCGCCTCGCCAAGGGTGGCGACCCCGTGGTCTCGGATGGCGCGCACGGCTTTGCCATCGGCAAGGCGATCCTGATGCGCCCGCCGGGCCGCATGCTGCTGGTCTCCACCGGCATCATGACCCAGCGCGCCCTCGCCCTGGCCGAGGAATTCGATGCCGGCGTGCTGCATGTCCACACCCTGAAGCCGCTCGACGGCGATGCCATCCGCCGCCTGGCCGGGGAGGTCGAGCTGGTGGCAACCCTGGAGGAGCACACGCTGATCGGCGGGCTCGGCGCCGCCGTCGCCTCGCTTCTGCTCAGCGACCCGCCGGCCAGGATGCCGCGCCTGCTGCAGTTCGGCCTGCCCGACAGCTTCCCGGCCGTCTATGGCGGACAGGACGACATCCTGGCGGCGGCCGGGCTGGACCTGCCGCGCCTTGCCGGCCGGCTGCGCGCGGCACTCGGCGGCG
>CAZEQG010000519.1:0-2294 GCA_964514295.1 uncultured Alphaproteobacteria bacterium | reverse complement strand
TGATTTCGCCCTCCCCCGCCAGCAGGCGCAGGAGGACATGGGCCAGGTGCAGCAGCCGGAGCGCGGCCGTCGGCCGGCCGAGCGTCACCAGCACGCCGCCGGCATTGGCCGCGGCCTGGACATGGGCGGGTGCCAGCACCAGCGCCCGCCGCCAATGGGCCAGCGCCATCGCCGGCTTGCCCAGCCGGTGCAGCAGTATGGCCAGGTTGTTGTGGGCCCCGGCATGCCCCGGCCGCAGCCGCAGCAATGCCCCCAGCTCGGCCATCGCGGCATCGGGCAGGCCGGCATTCTCATAGGCCGCCGACAGGAACAGCCGCAGCTCCACCTCCTGCGGATTGACCGCCAGCGCCAGGCGGAACAGGTCGATGGCGCGGCCCGGCCGGCCCATGTCGCCGACCAGCGCCGCATTCATGCGCAGCGCGTCCTGCTGCGAGGGAAAATGGCGCAGCACCTCGCGGTAGATTGCGCCCGCCCGGCGCCGCCGCCCGGCCTGGTGATGGGCGAAGCCGGCCATCAGCGCCTGGGCGACAGTGGTCACGCGCCGCACCAGCGATGCCAGAACTGCCGCATGATCGCCTCAAGATGGCGCGCGAACAGCCGCCCATCGGCAACCGGCGAGGCCATCAGGTCGGCACGCAGGCGTCGGCGCAGGGGGCCGCGGTCCTGCCCCGCCAGGGCCACGGCCCGGGCGACGAAGCCGTCCTCGTCCTCGGCCACATCCTCGGGCCGGCCCATGCCCCGCAGCAGCACGGCGCCATAGCGTTCGGCCACGCGCGCACCCTGCAGGGTGACCACCGGCACGCCCATATAGAGCGCTTCCAGCGTGGTGGTGACCCCGACATAGGGCACGGTGTCGAGGGCGACATCGATCTCGGCATAGGCGTGCATGTGGCCGAGGAAGCCCGCCGACCAGGGCTTCAGCACCAGCCGCTCGGCCCCGATGCCGTGGGGGGCGAAGCGCCGTGCCATGCCGTCGCGGCCGAACTGGTTGCCGAACATCTTGCCCTTCAGCACCAGGCGTGATCCCGGCACCGCGTTCAGCACCCGCGACCACAGGCTGACGCAGCGCGGCGTCACCTTGGACAGGGCGTTCAGGCTGCCGAAGGTGACGACGCCCAGGCGCTCGCTGGGCGGCGGCGCCGGATCGGGCAGGCCGGGAATCGGGCGGAAGCAGTAGGCCACCGGCACGCAGGGCACCGCCTCCACGAACTGCGCCGGGTCGGCCCCGTCCAGCATCACCCGGTCGCAGATCGCGAAGTCGATGGCCTGCTGGCCGCTGGTGCCGATATGGGCCAGGATCGCCTGCACCGGCGCCGGCCGGCGCGCCATGGTGAGCGCCCGGTGGCCGCCGAGATGGCCGACCAGGTCGATCAGCACGTCGACGCGGTCGGCCCGGATCCTGGCGGCAAGCTCGATGTCGTCGAGGCGCCCGCTGCGCACCACCGTGCCGATCTCGGCGAAGGCGGCGGTCCAGCGGTCCTCCTGGGCCGCCCCCAGGTCGGAATAGAAGATGTGGCGGTGGCGGGCGCGGTCGATGGCGGCGACGATCGGATAGACGATGTAGAGATGGGTGCTGGCCCGCAGCGTGCCGCCGGCGATCCAGCCGATGGTCAGCACCCGCTCGCGGTCGCGCGGGTTGGCGTGGGGCAAGGCGGTGCGGCTCAGCATATCGGCGAAGCGCCCGGCCCATACCCGCCGCTCGGCGGCGTGGCGGGCGGCGGTCAGCCCGTCCATCACGTTGCGGAACTGGATGTAGAGGAAGGCAGCGCTGGAATCCTGCGGGTTCAGCGCCACCACCCGCGACAGCACCCGGCGCGCCAGCGCGGCCCGGCCGCTGTCATAGATCATCTCGGCCAGATGGCGCCAGCTATCCTCATGCGTGGGCATGCGCCTCAGGTGGGCGGCAAGTGCCTGCCGGGCACGGTCGTAGAAGCCAAGGTCCTGCCAGGCATGGCCGAGGCCGAAATAGGCCTGGAGGGAGGCCGGCTCCAGCGCCGCCAGCAGGCCATAGCCGGCGGCCGTGCGCCCGGCCTTGCCCTTCAGCAGCACCGCCCCCATCAGCCCGCCCACCACATCGGCGCGCGGGCGCAGCCGGAAGGCCAGGGTGAAGCTGTGCACCGAACGGTCATAGGCGCCGGCCCTGAGCCAATGGAGGCCGGCCGTCGCCACCACCCCGGCATCGCTTGGCGCCAGGGCCAGGGCCAGGCGGAAGCCGCGCTCGCGCCAGCCGGCCTTGGCCAGGTTCACCTGGAAGCCGGCATTGCCCGGGGCCAGCGCCGCCGCCCGCCGCAGCG
>CAZEQG010000518.1:0-2300 GCA_964514295.1 uncultured Alphaproteobacteria bacterium | reverse complement strand
CTGGCCCTGGCGGCACGCGCGCGCGAGCGGCTGGCCGCCGCCGAGGCGCAGCGCCAGCTCAATATCGAGGCGGTGCTGCGCGACGCCCTGGGCATCGCCGGCAATGGGCTGTCGACCGATGTTCCCGAGGCGGGGTGGCTGGCCAGCTTCTTCGCCGGTGCGGCCGAGGCGGGCGATGACCGCCAGCGCAGGTTGTGGGCGCTGGCCCTGGCGGAGGAGGCGGCACGGCCCGGGGCGGTGGCCCGGCGAACGCTTACCGTCCTGCGCGATCTTTCGCCCGCCGACATCGCGCTGTTCACGAAGCTCGCCCGGCTGGTGGTCAGCAATTTTGCCGTGCGCCTCCCGGAGCCGTTCCTTGAGCGGCGGGGCCTGGGCAGCGACGAGCTGCTCTATCTTGAGGAGCTGGGCCTGCTGCGCGGCCAGCGCGATTCGACCAAGATCTTCCGCAGCCAGCGCGACGATGCGTTCCAGACCCATCTGCTCTATGCCGACAAGGTGCTGCGGGTGGCCCACGACGACCCGCACAAGGTGCTCACCCTGTCGAGCCACCGCCTGACCCGGGCCGGTACCGACCTTGCCCATCTTCTGCGCGGCACGGCCGACCCCGAGTACCTGATGGAGATCGTGCGGCTGGTGGACCGTCAGGGCTTCAAGATGCACCAGGCCAACATCGTCGCCCGCTCCGGGCCCGATGTGGTGACGCGCCACACCAGGTTCTTCGAGATCGTGGTCTACGACCCGTCGCGGCGGCAGCGGCTGGCGCGCGATCGCGCCATATGACGGCACCTGCGAGCCTTGTGGTGGAGGCGGCCCAGATCGCCGAGGGCCGGCTGGTGCCCTTCGAAGTGTTTAATGGCGGCTGCGCGGTCTCCAGCTTCATCCGCCTGCACCGCACCTGGCAGCGCGATCTGGTGGAATGCATGAAATTCCTGCTGCCGGCGGGCGCGGCCTTCGCCGATGTCGGGGCGCATATCGGCTATTTCACCGCCGCCATGGCCCAGCAGGTGGGCCCGGTGGGGCGGGGCCTGGCGGTCGAGCCGGCTGCCGAGTCGCGCGAGCTGCTGGAGCGCAATCTCGCCCGGCTGGGCCTGTCCGACAGGGTTGCGGTCGCGGCGGTGGCTGCGGGCGCCGCCCCATCGCGTGGCGTGCTGCATGTCGACAGGGCAAACCGGGGCGCCAGCGCCCTTGGCGCGGATGCAGGCGGCGGCGGCTCGCCGGTCGAGGTGGTGCCGCTGCCCGACCTGCTATATCGCGCCGGCCTCGCCGAGCGCCGGCCGCTGCTGGTCAAGATCGACGTGCAGGGGGCGGAGCGGGCGGTCCTCGAAGGCCTGGAGGGGTTCCTGGCGCGCACCTCGCGTCGGCCCTATCTGCTGGTGGAGATCGCGCCGGCGGCCTGGGCCGCCAATGGCGGCCACCAGTGGCTCGCCGCCTTCATCGAGCGCCACGGGTATGACGTGCACCTGTTCTGCGCCTCGACCGGGCGCCGGCCGGTGCCGCCACGGCTGTCGCCTGCCACCTTCGCGGGGCTGCTCGACGATATCCTGCGCTACTCCGAAAGCAGCCGTGAGATCGACATCCTGCTGCTGCCCGGCGGCCTGTGGCGCCGCTTCATCGACTTCTACGGCGAGAAGCCCGGCATCGAGGCTACATGACGTTGGTCAGGTAGACGTCCTTGATCATATCCTTGAAGCGGGAATCGAGCCGGCGGATCGCCTCGGCCTTGTAGGCCTGGAGCTGGGTGCGGCTGGGCCGACCCTTGGCGAACAACTCGACCGTCAGCGGGAACAGGATGCCGTCCACGGTCTTCTGGTTGTTCGCCAGAAGGGTGCGGGTGGCCACGTCCTTCGCCTCGATCGTCACCGTCACATTGCCCGACTGGTTCACCTGCCCGTCGCGCGGCAGCGATACCACATAGGGCCCGGCGATCAGGAACTCCGGCTTGATCGTGCGCATGTACATCTGCTCGCGCGCGATCTTGGCCGAACGCTCCTTCGCCTTGTCCTCCTTCGGGTCGGCCGCTGCCGCCGGCTGCGCCAGCAGGGCAGCCAAGGCCATGACGGCCAGGATGAGCAAGCGGGTATTCATTCCCGCAATATAGTGATGTCAGCGCAGCGGCGCCAGAAGCAGCGGCTGCGGCACGGCGACCAGGGACGCCTCCGCCAGCCCGGTGGCGAGTTGCGACAGGGCTGCCGCCAGCTCGCCCTGGCGCAGCGCCCGCAGCACCTGGCGCAGCGAGCCCGGCCCCTCGGGATAAGGCCGCAGCGTTACCGGCGCCCCGGCCGGCAGCTTCAGCAGACCGC
>CAZEQG010000517.1:0-2317 GCA_964514295.1 uncultured Alphaproteobacteria bacterium | reverse complement strand
GTGCTGCACGAGCGCCGCGAGGCCCGCCCCGACATCGCCGTGGTGCTGGTCGACCGTTCGGCCAGCCAGCGCATCGGCGACCGCGCGGCCCAGGCCGATGCCGCGCTGGAGCGCCTGCGCCAGCGCCTGGAAGCCATGGAGAACATGGAGCTGCGCGTGGTCCCGGTGCAGGGCGGCGACAGCTTGGCCGGGGCCGAGGGCACCCGGCTGATGGCGGCGGTGGAGCGGGCGCTGGCGGAGGTGCCGCGGCAGCGCCTTGCCGCCGTCTTCGCCATCACCGATGGCCAGGTGCACGACATGGCCGGCCGGCGCGAGGCACTGCCGGCCCCCTTCCACGGCCTGATCACCGGCCGCCGCGGGGAGGCCGACCGGCGGCTGGTCGTCACCCAGGCGCCGAGCTTCGGCCTCGTCGGCAAGCCGGTGACCATCGGCGTGCGGGTGGAGGACCCGACGCTGCCCGGCCGCAGCCTGGTCGGCGTCAGCGTGCGCAAGGACGGCCAGGCGGTGGAGCGGGTGCTGCTGCCGGCGAACCAGGACGACAGCTTCACCCTTACCCTGGAGCATGGCGGCCAGACGGTGCTGGAGATCGAGGCCGATCCCGGCCCGGCCGAGCTGTCGCTGGAGAACAACCGCGCCGTGGTGGCGGTGAACGGGGTGCGCGACCGGCTGCGGGTGCTGCTGGTATCGGGCGAGCCGCATGCGGGCGAGCGCACCTGGCGCAACCTGCTGAAGGCCGATCCGTCGGTCGACCTGATCCACTTCACCATCCTGCGGCCGCCGGAAAAGCAGGACGGCACGCCGATCCGCGAGCTGTCGCTGATCTCCTTTCCGGTGCGCGAGCTGTTCGAGCTGAAGATCAAGGAATTCGACCTGATCATCCTCGACCGCTATCAGCAGCGCGGCATCCTGCCCCGCATCTACCTGCGCAACATCGCCGACTATGTGCGCCGCGGCGGCGCCCTGCTGGAGGCGGTGGGGCCGGGCTTTGCCGCCCCCTCCAGCCTGTTCAACACGCCGATGGGCGAGGTTCTGCCGGGGGCGCCGACCGGCCAGGTCTTCGAGCGCGGCTTCCGCCCGGCCACCACCGAGATCGGCCGCCGCCACCCGGTGACCGCCGGCCTTTCGGGCGCCGGCAAGCCCGGCGAGCAGCCGGGCTGGGGCCGCTGGTTCCGCCAGGTGGAGGTCGAGGCGCGCGCCGGCACGGTGGTGATGGAGGGCATACAGAACCGCCCGGTGCTGATCCTCGACCGGGTGGAGGAGGGCCGTGTCGCCCATCTCCTGTCCGACCACATCTGGCTGTGGACGCGCGGCTTCGAGGGCGGCGGGCCGCAGGCCGAGCTGCTGCGCCGCATCGCGCACTGGCTGATGAAGGAGCCGGAGCTGGAGGAGAACGACCTGCGCGCCACCCTTGCCGGCAACCGCCTGGAGATCACCCGCCGCAGCCTGGAGCGCGACGAGCGGCCGGTCGAAGTGACCGGCCCCGACGGCCAGCCCCGCCTCGCTCCCCTGAATGACGACGGCAACGGCCACGCGACCGGCAGCCTGGAGGTGGAGCGCGCCGGGCTCTACCGCCTGTCGGACGGCCGGACGACGCGGCTGGTGGCGGTGGGCGCGCTGAACCCGATCGAGTTCGCCGATCTGCGCGCGACCGACGCGGTGCTGCGGCCGCTGGCCGAGGCAACCGGCGGCAGCCTGTCCTGGATCGCCGACGGCATGCCCGAGATCCGCCGGGTCCGCCCCGACCGGCAGACCAGCGGGCGCGACTGGGCCGGCGTGCGGGCGAACGGCGACTATGCCGTGATCGGTGTCGACGAATACCCGCTGATGCCCGCCCTCATGGCCCTGCTGCTCGCCCTCGGCACGCTGGTCGCCGCCTGGGTCCGCGAAGGCCGCTGAATCACAGGCCAGGGGCCACCGCTCCCCCGTTCGCCTCATGGTGAGCCCAGTCGAACCATGAGGCGCACCGCCGCCCGTGCGGCCGCCTCCCCCTTCGTCCCTCGACGGGCTCGGGATGAGGGGGCTCAGGGTGAGGCGGAATGGAAGGGTGGGGCAGCGTCACCACTGATCTTCGCCCTCCCAGTCGCCTCATGGTGAGCCCGTCGAACCATGAGGCGCCGCACTGCCGGTGCGGCCGCCTCGCCCTTCGACGGGCTCAGGGTGAGGCGGAATGGGAGGGTGGGGCAGCGTCACCACTGATCTTCGCCCTCCCAGTCGCCTCATGGTGAGCCCGTCGAACCATGAGGCGCCGCACCGGCGGTGCGACCGCCTCCCCCTTCGTCCCTCGACGGGCTCGGGGTGAGGGGGCTCAGGGTGAGGC
>CAZEQG010000516.1:0-2348 GCA_964514295.1 uncultured Alphaproteobacteria bacterium | reverse complement strand
CGGCCGCAGGCCGCCGCGCCGCCGGCCAGTGCCTGGCGCCACAGGGCGGCGCCGGTATTCGCCGCCCCGCGCCCCAGCAGGTTGCGCCCGCGCAGCTTCAGTCGCTGGCCATATTCCAGCCAGCGCAGCTCTTCGACCGGCGACACCGAGACATGGCTGTCCGAGCCGATTCCCCAGATCCCGGCATACGCGGTCGCCGGGAACAGGCCGTCGCCCAGGTTGGCTTCGGTGGTGGGGCAGAGCCCGGCGACCGCGCCGGCAGCCGCGATTCCGGCCAGCTCGCGGTGGTCGGCGTGGGTGGCATGGATCAGGCACCAGCGCGCATCGACCGGCATCTCGTCGAGGAGCCAGCCAATCGGCCGGCGGCTGGACCAGGCAAAGCAGGCCGTCACCTCCGCCCGCTGCTCTGCGATATGGATGTGGATCGGCCGGTCGAAGCCGTCGACGGCGGCGCGCAGCATGTCGGGCGGGACGGCGCGCAGCGAATGCGGCGCCATGCCGAGGGCGACCTGCGGGTTCCCGGCATGCCGGGCGGCCAGCGCCTCGATGCGCCGGCGCGTGCCTTCGGCGTCGTCCAGGAAGCGGCGCTGGCCTTCCTGCGCCGGGGCGCCGCCGAAGCCGCCGGCGGCATAGAGCACCGGCAGATGGGTAATGCCGATGCCGGCCGAAAGTGCTGCCTGGATCACCGCCTCGCTGGTCTCGGTGGGATCGGCGTAGGCCCGGCCCTCGGGATCGTTGTGCAGGTAGTGGAACTCGGCGACGGCGGTGTAGCCGGCCTTCAGCATCTCGATATAGAGCTGGCGGGCGATCGTCTCCATGTCCTGGGGCGTCAGCCGGGCGAGGAAGGCGTACATCACCTGGCGCCAGGTCCAGAAACTGTCGCCGCTGCCGGCCGCCACCTCCGCCAGCCCCGCCATGGCCCGCTGGAAGGCGTGGGAATGCAGGTTCGGCATGCCGGGCACCGCCGGCCCGTCCAGCCGCTCCGCCCCCTCGGCCGGCCCGCCGGCCGCCACGCCGGTGATGGTGCCGGCATCGTCCACCTCGATGCGCACATCGGTCGCCCAGCCGCCGGGCAGCAGGGCGTGGGGGGCGAAAAGGCTGGCCGTCATGGCTTGGTTCCGTCGGGGCTGATTGCGCAGGATCCGGCCAGGGCGCCGGCCGGCGATGGTGGCGCGAAGCGGCCGCCGCTTGCAAGCCGCGGCAACTGCCCCGATATCCCTGGGCCATGGCCAGACCGCTGAACAAGCTGCCGCCCCTCAATGCGCTGCGCGCCTTCGTGGCGGCGGCGCGCCATCTCAGCTTCGCGAAGGCCGCGGAGGAGCTGTTCGTCACCCCCGGTGCGGTCAGCCAGCAGGTGAAGCTGCTGGAGGATCACCTGGGCTGCCAGCTTTTCCGCCGCACCCACAAGTCGCTGCTGCTGACCGATGAGGGCCAGGCCTGCCTGCCCGGCCTGGTCGAATCCTTCCAGCGCATGGGCGAGGCGGTGGACGCCATCGGCGCCATGGGGGGCAGCGGGGCGCTGACGGTATCGGTCGCCCCCTCCTTTGCAGCCAAGTGGCTGGTGCCGCGCCTCGACAAGTTCGGCGACCGGCATCCCGAGATCGATGTGCGGGTCTCCGCCTCCGTCGGCCTCACCGATTTCCAGGCCGACGCCATCGATTGCGCGGTGCGCTATGGCGGCGGCAGCTATCCTGGCCTGTTCGTCGAGACGCTGATGCCCGAGGCGGTGTTCCCCGTGAGCAGCCCGGCGCTGCTGGATGGGGCGCAGGCGCTGACCGAGCCGGCGGCGATCCGCCATCACGTGCTGCTGCACGATGATTCACCCGACCAGGACCCCACCTGCCCGGACTGGCGGATGTGGCTGAAGGCGGCCCGGGTGGAGGGGGTGGACTGGACCCGCGGCCTGCGCTTCAACCAGTCGAGCCTGGTGCTGGAGGCCGCGATCAGCGGCCGCGGGGTGGCGCTCGCCAAGGCGCGGCTGGCGGCCGACGACATCCGCGCCGGCCGGCTGGTGAAGCTGTTCGACATCCAGCATCCGGTCGAGTTCGCCTACCATTTCGTCTGCCCGCCGCGCCGGCTGCAGCAGAAGAAGGTGCAGCTTTTTCTCGACTGGCTGCGCGCGGAGGCCGCGGCGAACTGACAGGGATGCTATACAGGCCGGCGAGGGAGGCGGGAGACCTTGCGGCGAGCGACGGCAGCAGCCAGAAGCCCGATCGGGGCCAGAACTCCAGCGGGGGCCAGAAGCCTTGCGCTGGCGGGCGCGCTGCTGGCGGGGGTGGGCCTGTCCGCCTGCACGGTGCCGGCCTCCCAGCGCGACATCGCGCCCGCCGCCGTGCAGCCGCTGCCAC
>CAZEQG010000515.1:0-2349 GCA_964514295.1 uncultured Alphaproteobacteria bacterium | reverse complement strand
GCCGCGCCTCATGGTTCGACGGGCTCACCATGAGGCGACTGGGAGGGCGATGGGTTTTGGCGACGCTGCCTCCACCCTTCCATTCCGCCTCACCCTGAGCCCGTCGAAGGGGGAGGCGGCCGCACGGCCGTCGGTGCCGCGCCTCATGGTTCGACTGAGCTCACCATGAGGCGACTGGGGGGATGGGGTTCCTGGCTGAAGCTGCCTCCACCCTCCCATTCCGTCTCGTCCTGGGCCCGTCGAAGGCCGGGTCTATACCGTCATGTGGCGGCGGACCTCGGCCTCGACCATGGTCTCGCGTGTGCCGGAGATGACGATCTCGCCGCGGTCCATCACGGCGAAGCGGTCGGCCAGCTCGCGGGCAAAGTCGAAATACTGCTCCACCAGCAGGATCGCCATGCTGCCGCTCTCGCGCAGATAGCTGATGGCCCGGCCGATATCCTTGATGATGGAGGGCTGGATGCCCTCGGTCGGCTCGTCCAGCACCAGCAGGCGCGGACGGGTGACCAGGGCGCGGGCGATGGCGAGCTGCTGCTGCTGGCCGCCCGAAAGGTCGCCGCCGCGCCGGCGCAGCATGTCGCGCAGCACGGGGAACAGCGAGAAGATCTCTTCCGGCAGCTTGCGCTGGCCGCGTGGCAGCGGGGCAAAGCCGGTCTTCAGGTTCTCCTCCACCGTCAGCAGCGGGAATATCTCGCGGCCCTGCGGCACATAGGCGATGCCGCGCCGCGCCCGGTCCTCGGGCCGCAGTGTCGCGATGTCGTGCCCCTCCCACAGGATGGCGCCGGCGCTGATCGGGTGCTGGCCGACGATGGCGCGCAGCAGGCTGGACTTGCCGACGCCGTTGCGGCCCAGCACGCAGGTGACCGCCCCCGGCGGCGCCGACAGCGTGACCCCGCGCAGCGCCTGGGCGGCGCCATAGTGCAGATCGATCGCGGTCACTTCGAGCATGCAGGCGCCCCCTTGCCCGTCACCGGCCGAGATAGACTTCGATCACCCGGGCATTGGCCGAGACCTGGTCCAGCGTGCCCTCGGCCAGCACCGAGCCCTCGTGCAGCACCGTCACCTTCACATCGAGGTCGCGCACGAATGTCATGTCGTGCTCGACCACGACCACCGTGCGGTCGCGGTTGATCTCGCGCAGCAGTTCGGCGGTCTGGCGGGTCTCGGCATCGGTCATCCCGGCGACCGGCTCGTCGACCAGCAGGAGCTTCGGCTCCTGCGCCAGCAGCATGCCGATCTCCAGCCACTGTTTTTGCCCGTGCGACAGGCTGCCGGCCAGCCGCGCCCGGGCGGGGCCGAGGCGGATGGTCTCCAAGAGCCCCTCCAGCCGCCGGCGTTCCTCCGCGCTTTCCCGCCAGAACAGGGTCTTGCGCGCCCGCCGGTCGGCCTTCAGCGCCAGGCGCAGATTGTCCTCCACCGTGTGGCTTTCGAACACCGTGGGCTTCTGGAACTTGCGCCCGATGCCAAGCTCGGCGATGGCGGCCTCGTCCAGCCGCGTCAGGTCGCGGCTGCCCTCGAACAGCACATCGCCTGAATCCGGACGGGTCTTGCCGGTGATCACATCCATCATCGTGGTCTTGCCCGCCCCGTTGGGGCCGATGATGGCCCGCATCTCGCCAGGCTCGACCGCCAGCGACAGGGCGTTGAGCGCCCGGAAGCCGTCGAAGCTGACGGTCACACCGTCGAGATAGAGCTGGGCGCGGGTTGTCGGCTTGTTCATCGGCCCCTCCGGTCCTTCCACCAGGCCTGCGCGGTGCCGATGATGCCGCGCGGCAGGAACAGCGTGACGGCCACGAACAGCCCGCCCAGCACGAACAGCCAGTAGGGTGCCAGCGCCCCGGTGGTGAAGGTGGTCTTGGCGAAATTCACCAGCACCGCGCCCACCACCGCGCCGGTCAGCGTGCCCCGGCCGCCGACCGCCACCCAGATCACCGCCTCGATCGAATTGGTGGGGGCGAACTCGCTGGGGTTGATGATGCCGACCTGCGGCACATAGAGCGCGCCTGCCAGCCCGGCCATGCAGGCCGACACGGTGAACACCATCAGCTTGTAGGATTCGACCCGGTAGCCAAGGAACCGCACCCGCGATTCCGCATCGCGCACGGCGATCAGCACCTTGCCCAGCTTCGAGCCGACGATGCCCTTGCAGGCCAGGAAGCTGAGGCCGAGCGCCAGCACCGAAATCGCGAACAGCGCGGCACGGGTGCCATCGGCCTGGACGTTGAAGCCCAGTATGTCCTTGAAGTCGGTCAGCCCGTTGTTGCCGCCGAAGCCGAAGTCATTGCGGAAGAAGGCCAGCAGCAGGGCATAGGTCCTCGCCTGGGTGATGCTCGACAGGTAGACGCCGGT
>CAZEQG010000514.1:2144-2351 GCA_964514295.1 uncultured Alphaproteobacteria bacterium | reverse complement strand
CGGGGCCGGCGGCGCCGGCGGCGGCCGCAGCGCCCGCCAGGCGGCCAGCACCACGGTCAGCGACACGGCACCCACCATGCCGTACATCCAGGGGGCGAGCGGCAGCCTTGCCTGCTCGCTGCGCAGGTTCAGCATGGCGGTGAAGCCGGCGAGCTTCCACGCCTCGACCAGAAACACCAGGCCGAAGGCGACCAGCATGGTGTGGAT
>CAZEQG010000514.1:0-2086 GCA_964514295.1 uncultured Alphaproteobacteria bacterium | reverse complement strand
CCCGGATGTTCAGCTCGGCCGCCACCGCGAGCGGCATGCCAAGGAAGGCGGCGCTGGCCAGCAGCAGGCCGGCCAGCTCCTCGCTGAAGCGGAACGGCGCCCCCAGCGCATAGCGCATGACGACGGCGGCGACCGTCAGCAGCGCGATCGCCGCCACCGCCGCTGCCGCCAGCACCGCCAGCGCGCGGGCCGCGGCCAGTGCGGCAGCGTCGATCCGCGCCCCCATCGGCTCAGTCGGCGCGGCCCAGCGCCTTCAGGATGCGCTCGCGATAGGCCACGGCCTGGGCGCCGGATTCGGTGGCGATGGCCTTCCAGGTGGCCTGGGCGGCCTTGCGGATCGCCTCCTGATCGGCGGCCGACAGGTCGGGGTGCCAGGTCACGCCGGCAGCGGCCAGCTTGCCGCGCGCGTCCTTCTCGGCGGCCGCGTCCTTGCTGAAATCGCTGGAGGCGACCTTGAGGGCGGCCGTGGCCTCCGCCAGTGCCGCCTTGAGATCGGCCGGCAGGGCGGCGTATTTGGCCTGGTTCACCATGATCACATAGGGGGTGGGCGGAAAGGGGAAGCCGGTATAGGTGGCGTGCTTGGCCACTTCCTGCAGGGATACCGACTGGGCAAAGCGGGCGGCATAGAGGGCGCAGTCGACCACGCCGGTCTGCAGGGCGGCGTAAAGCTCGTTCTGCGGCACGATCTGGGCGGCGACGCCGAGGGCCTTGAAGGTGTCCACCTGCTCGCGGGTGCCGACCCGCAGCTTCACCCGCTTCAGCTCGTCGAGGTTGCGCACCGGCTGGCGGCAGAACAGCGTGGCGTCGATGATCGGCAGCCCCATGAAGCCCGCCACCCCGATCTTCCAGCGGTTGAAGCCCTCGGTCAGGATGGCCTCGATCGTCGGCAGCGCCTTCAGATGTTCCTCGGCGGTGGAGACCGAGCCATAGACGTAGAGGTTGGCGAGGTCGGGGGCGTCGCGGCCGAGGAAGGGCGGCCAGTTGAAGGCGATCTCGGGCGTGCCCGCCTGCATCCAGCGCAGCGCATCGGCATCGCGCAGGTTCATCGCCCCGCCCTCGATCACCGTGATCTTGAAGCGGCCGTTGGTGCGCTTGTCGAGATCGGCGGCGAAGTTGCGCACATGGCCGGATTCCGGGCGCGTCGGGGCGTAGTTGTTGTTGAACTTCCAGTCCACGGTCTGGGCGGCGGCCGGGGCCGCCAGCAGGGCGGCGAGGACGCCGGCGAGAATGCGCGACATGATGCGGGTCTCCGTCAAGGGGGCCACTTAGCCCGCGACACTATCCGGCCCCATGCCGCCGCACAAGGTGGGGGGGCCGGCCGCAGCCCGGCGGGGCCGGCCCCCCTATCCACCGGTCGCTCAATTGAGGCGGGCTTGCAGATCTCCCATGGACTCCGAGAACGCCTTCCAACTCGCCGCCATCCCCTTAAGCCACCCATTCGCTGACCGGGGCGCGGGCCTCGTTCAGCGGCTGGCAGACGACGTCGACCAGGCTGGGGCCGCCATGGTCGATCGCCTGGCGCAGGGCGGGCTCCAGGGCTGCGGGGTCCTCGACCTTCCAGGTCTTCAGGCCGAAGGCGGCGGCGATGGCGGCGTGGTCGGAGCGGCCGAAATCGACCGAATAGTAGCGCTCCCCGAAGCCGGCGCGCTGGCCGGCCTTGATCCAGCCATAGACGGCGTTCGATACCACGATGAAGGTGATCGGCAGGCGGTGGCGCACCACCGTCTCGAACTCGCCCACGGCCATGCCGAAGCTGCCATCGCCCATCACCGACACCACCTTGGCCGAGGGCCGGCCGAACTGCGCGCCGATGCCGGCGGCGAGCGCATAGCCGAGCGCGCCATGGGCGCGGTTGCTGATGAAATGCCGGCCGGCGACCTGCCAGTCGAAATAGGCGCTGAAATAGGGGCAGGGGGTGCCGGGATCACAGACCAGCACGCCATCGGCCGGCATCACGCGGTTGAGGGTGGCGACCAGCCGCTCGGGCCGGATCGGGGCGGCGTCGGAGGCGGCGAGGCCGGCGAAGGCTTCCGCCTTCTGCCGCCGGGCGGCGGCGACGCGGGCGGCGGCACCATGGGCGGCAGCA
>CAZEQG010000513.1:0-2351 GCA_964514295.1 uncultured Alphaproteobacteria bacterium | reverse complement strand
TGGCCGAGGCCGAGCGCCGGCTGCAGCGGATTGCCGAGGGCGGCCTCGCCGGCACCGTGCGCCACATGCTGCTGGCCTGGGTGCAGGCCGGGCTCGGCCGCAGTGCCGAGGCCAGGGCCACGCTGGAACTGCTGAAGGGCGACCAGAATTTCGGCCTGCTCCATTTCGTCCATCTCGGCCTGATGTCGGAACTGCTGAACGACGTCGACGCGGCCGCCGAAGCCTTCCGCCAGGCGATCGACGGCGTGGAGCAGCTTCCCTACCGGCTGGGGCTGGCGGCCGGCGCCTTCTACGAGCGCCAGGGCCGGGCGGGCGATGCCGAGGCGCTGTATGAGCGGCTGCGCCGCGAGAACCCCGATTCCCAGCTCACCCAGGCGCTGCTCGCCCGCCGTGCCAAGGGCGAGCCGCCGCCGCGGCTGGTCGCCAAGGCCGCCGACGGCATGGCCGAGGTGATGGTCGACCTGGCGAGCGCGCTGCGGCGCGAGCGCGGGTCGGACCTGTCGCTGCTCTATGCTCGCCTCGCGCTTGCCCTGCAACCGGGGATGGAGATCGCCCGGCTGCTGGTCGCCGAGGCCTATGACGACCAGCAGCAATATGCCGCGGCACTCGCCCTCTACCAGTCGCTCACGGACAGCCCGTCCTACGGCTACGCGGCCCAGCTTGGCGCGGTGGAGGCGCTGGTCGGGCTGAAGCGCAGCGACGATGCGGCGGCGCTGCTGGAGCAGATGGCGCTCGCCCGGCCCGATCTGCCCGACCCGCTGGTCCGGCTGGGCGACCTGATGCGCACCGGCAAGCGCTGGCTGGACGCGGCCGCCGCCTATGACCGCGCGCTCGCCCGCATCGCCAGCCCGGCGCAGCGCCACTGGTCGCTGTTCTATTCGCGCGGCATCGCCCATGAGCGCTCCAAGCAGTGGGCGAAGGCCGAGGCCGATTTCCACCGCGCCCTGGAGCTGGAGGCCGACCAGCCCTTCGTCCTGAACTATCTCGGCTATTCCTGGGCCGATCAGGGCATCCGCCTGGACGAGGCGGCGGAGATGATCGAGCGCGCCGTCGCCCGGCGCCCGCGCGACGGCTACATCGTCGACAGCCTGGGCTGGGTGCTCTACCGGGCCAGCCGCTACGAGGACGCGGTGCGCCAGCTCGAGCGCGCGGTGGAGCTGCGGCCGAACGACCCCACCATCAACGATCACCTGGGGGATGCCTACTGGAAGGTGGGCCGGCACCGCGAGGCGCTGTTCCAGTGGCGCCGCGTGCTGGTGCTGGAGCATGACGACACCGACGACCTGCTGGCGCGGGCGGAGGCCAAGATCAGGGGCGAGGGCCGGCCCTGAGGCTTTGCCCCTAGGGCACCACGAATTGGGCGCCGAGCCAGCGCCAGCGCCCTTCGGGCCCCGGCATGGTGCAGTTGATGCGGGCGCGGCCCGGCGGGAATGGCTGCGACAGGCGGACCTCGATGCGGTCATCCATCCGCTCGACCAGGGTGCGGCCGGTCTGCGTGGCAAAGCAGGACACCGGCCCGGCATCGGCCAGCTCGGGATCCAGGGTGAAGCCGATGGCCGGCGGGTTGCCGTCGGTGACCAGCGTGTCCTGCGGCGTGGCATCGAGGACCGGCAGGGGCAAGGCGCTCGCCACCAGGCGGAAGCGGTCGATGCCGCCCAGCGCCTCGTTGAGCAGGAAGCGCGGATAGCCGTCGAGCGGGTCCTGGCGGCCATGGGCCACGCCGGAGTGCTGGCCGAAGGCCGCGGCGATGCCGCGCGCCTTCAGCAGGGCCTTCAGCGGCGCCCGCCCTTCGCCATAGGGATAGGCGAAGAGGGTTGGCCGGCGCCCGGTCATCTGCTCGATGCGGGCCAGGCCGCGGTCGATCTCGGACGCCGCCTCCTCCGCCGGCAGCATCACCAGCCGGGCGTAGCTCGCGGTCTGGCTGCCGATGGTCACGCCGGCCGCCGCCATCTCGCGGATCTCGGCCCAGCCGAGGAAGCCCGGGGCGCGGCGGTCGACCGAATCGCTGCTGACGAACATGGTGAAGGGCAGCCCGGCCGCGCGCAGCCGTGGCCAGGCAATGTCGTAGGCCGAGCGGTAGGCATCGTCGATGGTGATGGCGACCGCCCGGTCGGGCAGGCTGTGCGGCCCGGCGGCGCCGCGCAGCAGGCCGTCCACCACCCGGGGCAGCGGCAGCACCGCATAGGCGGCGCTGCGCAGTTCTTCCAGATGCGCCTCGAACTGGTCCAGGCGGATGCTGCCGCTGGGGTTGGCGTCCTCGGCGACCCGCTGGTAGAGCAGTATCACCGCGGCGGCCGGCAGCTCGGCCAGGGCCGGCGAGCCCGCCAGGCTGGCGCAGGCCGCGGCGAGCC
>CAZEQG010000512.1:0-2381 GCA_964514295.1 uncultured Alphaproteobacteria bacterium | reverse complement strand
CGTCACCCCGCCCGCCGCCGCGTTCGACCGGCCGGAAGCCGATGACGGCGACGACGGCGCGGCAGGTGCCGGCGAAGGGCTGGCCAGGGTGACCGGGGCACAGGCGAAATGCGCGGAGCCGCAGGCGCAGGTCATGCGCATCGGCCCCATCGCCAGGCTTGCCGCGCCGATCATCGCGTTGCATCCATGGGACCGTGCTTCTCCGTCCCCGCCTTCACTCCTCCGCGCGCATTCTGCGCCACCGTTGCGCAGTATAGCCGATCGGCTGCCGCCAGACGCTCAATTTTGCGTGGGCCGCGGCGGGCGATGACGGCTGCCGGCCGATTGGCTAGGGTCGGCTCCAGGGAGGATCCGATGAGCCATCAAGTTGCCCTGCCGCCGGAGATCGTGTCCCGGGTGATCCGGCGCCGCGGCAGGCTGCACATCCATGAAGCCTTCGAGGCCGCGCGCACCGCGCTGCTGGTGATCGACATGCAGGGGATGTTCCTGGCGCCCGAGCAGGTCGGCCATGTGCCGATGGCCGAAGCCGTGGTGCCGGCGATCAACCGGGCGGCCGCGGCGCTGCGGCGGGCCGGCGGCACGGTGGTGTGGGTGATCACCACCTTCACCGCGCAGACGGCGCGGGAGTGGAGCGTGTTCTTCGACAATTTCTACACGCCCGAGCGGCGGGCGCGCGCGCTGGAGGCGCTGTCGCCCGGCGGGTCCGGCCATGCCCTGTGGCCGGAGATGGACCGCTGGCCGGGCGACTGGCTGGTGGAGAAGACGCGCTTCAGCGCCATGCTGCCGGGCGCCTCGGACCTGGAGGCGAGGCTTGCCGATGCCGGCATCGACCATCTGTGGATCGCCGGCACGCTGACCAGCGTGTGCTGCGAATCGACCGCGCGCGACGCCATGATGCGCAACTTCAAGGTCACCATGCTTGCCGACGCCAACGCCACCCATTCCGATGCCGAGCACAACGCAAGCCTCGCCGCGCTGTTCCAGGTATTCGCCGACGTGATGACGGTGGACGAAGCGCTGCACCGCCTGCGGCCTGCCGCAGCCTAGGCCGGCGGTGACGGCCGAGGCCCTGCTGGCGGCGATCGCGGTTGCCCTGTGCATCGACGGGGCGCCGGAGGTCAGGGTCGCCGACCCGGCGCCGCTGGCGGTGGCCGGCCGGGTGGTGGCGCTCGACCTTCAGGTGCTGCGCCGGGAGAAGTTCGAGACCCTGTGGCCGCGCATCGCCGCCGAGCAGCGCGATGGCGCCATCACCTGCTACGACCTGGTGCCGATGAGCTATCCCGGCGCCCACATGTGCCACGTCTATGACATCCTGCCGGAGGGCACCGTGTTCCGCCGCCGGCTGCGCCGGGCCGAGCCGATCTTCGCCGAGCACTGGCTGACCTGCTGGCCCGCCCCGCCCTGACCCTTCCCACCGGCCGCCGGCTCGCGGTAGTCAGGGGCCGGCACGACATCGAGGACTGAATTCCATGGCCATGAGTTTGCGCGAACGGCTTTCCGGCACGGATCTGCTGGTCGCTCCCGGCGTGTTCGACGGCATCTCGGCACGCATCGCCGACGCCCTGCCCTTCGAGGCGCTCTACATGACCGGCTATGGCACGGTGGCCAGCCATCTCGGCCTGCCCGATGCCGGCATCGCCACCTATACCGACATGCTCTCGCGCGTCGCCATGATCGCCGGGTGCAGCCCGAAGCCGCTGATCGCCGATGGCGATACCGGCTATGGCGGGCTGCTGAACGTGCAGCACACCGTGCGCGGCTACGAGGCGGCGGGGGCTGCCGCCATCCAGCTTGAGGATCAGGTGTTCCCGAAGAAGTGCGGCCACATGCCCGGCCGCCGGGTCGCACCGGCGCAAGACATGGTCGAGAAGATCCGCGTCGCCTGCGCCAGCCGCCGCTCGCCCGACTTCCTGATCATCGCCCGCACCGATGCCCGCACCACGCTTGGCCTCGACGAGGCGCTGCGGCGGGCGGAAGCCTATGCCAGGGCCGGGGCCGACCTGCTGTTCATCGAAAGCCCCGAATCGGTGGAGGAGATGGAGCGGATCGGCCGCAGCTTCGATCTGCCCCTGGTCGCCAACATGGTGGAAGGCGGCCGCACCCCGGTGCTGACCAAGGCCGAGTTGGCGCGCATCGGCTATCGCCTGGCGATCTTCCCCACCCTTGGCCTGCTGGCCGCGGGCCAGGCGCTGGCGGCCGCCTACGGCCATCTGGCCGCCACCGGCTCCTCGGTCGGCGTGCCGGTGCCGCTGCACGATTTCCAGGAGTTCGGCGCCCTGATGGGCTTCGGCGCCGTCGCCGCCTTCGACCGCCGCTGGGCCCGCGATCCGGCGCCCGGGCAGTCCTAGCGCCGGAACCAGCCGGCAAGCCGGCCGCCAAGG
>CAZEQG010000511.1:0-2385 GCA_964514295.1 uncultured Alphaproteobacteria bacterium | reverse complement strand
CATGGACCGCGGCGCGCTGTGGGGCGAGGCGCTGCGGCTGCTGGGGCTGTGGGGGGCGGTGGGCATCGCCGGCATCGCGGCCAATGTGCTGGTGGCCCTGCATGCCGACCGGCTGGCGCACCGCCGGCGGCTGGCCGCCATCGCGCTCTATTTCGAGCATGTGCTCGCCCTGCCGGTGGCCTTTCACGGCGACACCCATTCCGGGCGGCTGATCAAGGTGATGCTGGGCGGGGCCGACAGCCTGTTCGGCATCTGGCTCGGCTTCTTCCGCGAGCATCTGTCGACCTTCCTGATCCTCCTGGTGCTGTTGCCGCTGACCTTGATGCTGAACTGGCGGCTGGCGCTGCTGCTGATGGTGCTGGCCGCCGCCTTTGCCGTGCTGACGGCCGTCGTGGTGCACCGCACCGAACTCGCCCAGCGCGAGGTGGAGGAGCACCATTCGGCGATCGCCGAACGCGCCGCCGACACCCTGACCAATGTGGTGGTGGTGCAGTCCTTCGCGCGGCTGCACGACGAGGCGCGCCAGCTTGGCGAGGTGATGGGCCGGCTGCTGCGCGCCCAGTTCCCGGTGCTGACCTGGTGGGCGGTGGTCACCGTGATGGCCCAGGCATCGGCCACCGTCACGGTGATCCTGCTGTTCCTGCTCGGCACCTGGCTGCATCTCGACGGCCTCGCCACGGTCGGCGAGATCGTCAGCTTCATGGGCTTCGCCACGCTGCTGATCGGGCGGCTGGAGCACGCCATGAGCTTCGTGTCGCGGCTGTTCTTCCAGATGCACCAGCTCGCCCAGTTCTTTGCCGTGCTCGACACCCGCTCGACGGTGCCCGACGGCCCCCTCGCGCTTGGCCGGGCCGCGGGTGCGATCGCCTTCGAGGGCGTCACCTTCGCCTATGAGGGGCGGCCGGCGCTGCACGACTTCTCCGTCAGCGTGCCGGCCGGCACCACGGTGGCGCTGGTCGGGGCCACCGGCGCCGGCAAGAGCACGGCGATGGCCCTGCTCTACCGGCTGTGGGACCCCCAGGCCGGCCGCATCACGCTCGACGGCATCGACCTCCGGCAGGCGACGCTGGAATCCCTGCGCCGCAACATCGGCGTGGTGTTCCAGGAGGGGCTGCTGTTCCACCGCACCATCGCCGACAACCTGCGCGTCGGCCGGCCGGCGGCCAGCGCCGCCGAGCTGGAGGCGGCGGCCCGCCGGGCCCAGGCGCACGACTTCATCATGGCCCAGCCGCAGGGCTACGACACGCTGGTGGGCGAGCGCGGGGCCGGGCTGTCCGGGGGCGAGCGCCAGCGCCTGTCGATCGCCCGCGCCCTGCTGAAGGACCCGCCTGTGCTGATCCTGGACGAGGCGACCAGCGCCCTCGACACGGCGACGGAGGCCAGCGTGCTCATCCTCGACGATGCCACCAGCTCGGTCGACACCCGCACCGAGGTTCTCGTGGAGCACGCCATGACTGCGCTGCGCCGCGACCGCACGAGCTTCGTCATCGCCCACCGCCTGTCGACCATCCGCGACGCCGACCTGATCCTGGTTCTGGACCATGGCCGGATCGTCGAGCGCGGCCGCTACGCCGAGCTGGCCGCGGCCGGCGGCACCTTCGCCCGCCTGATCGCCGCGACCGCGCCTAGGTCGCCTTCCTGAGGTCGCCGACGAAGCGGGCGAGATCGCCGCGCAGCCGCTCGACCGCGCCGGCCGCCGCCCGGGCCTGGCCGGTGGCGCCGCCAGCCTTCTGAGAGATCGCCTCGGCACTGTCGGCGACGATGCGGATGGTGGCCGACACGTCGGCGGCACTGGCCGATGCCTGCTGGATGTTGCCGGCGATCTCGCGGGTCGCCGCTCCCTGCTGCTGCACGGCCGTGGCGATCGCGGAGACCACCGCATGGATGTCGCGGATGCGCCCGCCGATGCCCGAGATGGCCGAGGCGGAATCCCGCGCTACCGCCTGAATCTCCCCGACCTGGCGGGATATCTCCTCGGTGGCGTTGGCCGTCTGGCTGGCCAGGTTCTTCACCTCCGAGGCGACCACGGCGAAGCCCTTGCCGGCCTCCCCCGCGCGCGCCGCCTCGATCGTGGCGTTCAGCGCCAGAAGGTTGGTCTGGCTGGCGATGTCGCTGATCAGGGAAACCACGGTGCCGATCCGGTCGGCGAGATCGACGAGGCCGCTGACCGTGCCGTTGGTCGCCTCCGCCTCGACCACCCCCTCCTGGGCAAGCCGGGCCGAATCGTCGAGCCGGCCCGAAATGTCGGCCACCGCCGCCGTCAGCGCCTCGGTGGCGGTGGCGATGGCGGCCACGGTGTCGGTCGCCGCCTGGGCCGATCGCGCCACGGCCTGCGCCTGGCCGCGTGTCGCCTCGGCGATGCGGCCCACCTCCACGGCCGAGGCA
>CAZEQG010000510.1:0-2401 GCA_964514295.1 uncultured Alphaproteobacteria bacterium | reverse complement strand
CTGGCGCTGGACAAGCTGCGCCAGGCCCTGATGGACTGGCATGGTCAATCGTCCTTCAGGGCCTGGCGCAGCTTGTCCAGCGCCAGGCGGATCCGCGACTTCACGGTGCCGAGCGGCAGGCCGCGGGCGGCCGCGATGTCGCGATGGGTCAGGTCCTCGCAATAGGCAAGCCGCACCAGCTCGGACTGCTCGGGCGGCAGCAGGTCGATCGCGCGGCGCAGCCGCTCCCCGGCCTGGGCCGCCTCCAGCACGCTGTCAGGCGGCGCCTCGGCGACCGGCGCCAGGGCCGGTTCGTCCGGGTCGAGGGCCGGTCGGCTGTCCCGCCGCAGCCGGTCGATCCGCTTGTTGCGGGCGATGGTGAATACCCAGGTACCGGCGGCCGCCAGCCGCCTGTCGAAGCTGTCGGCCCTGTGCCATACCGTCAGCATGGTCTCCTGCACGATCTCCTCCGCCGCCGCGGCGCCGGAACCGCCGCGTTTCAGAAGGAAGGCCCGCAGCCGCGGCGCATAGTGCCGGTACAGCCGGGCAAAAGCCTCCCGGTCGCGGTTGCGGGCTACCGCCTCGATCAGATCCTCCTGGCGGTGGCCGTCTGCCGCCGCCCCGGCGTCCAGGGTCATCGCATTGCGCCTCGCCGCAGTGAGACACCTCATACTGCGAATTCGCGCGGGTCCGTCCACCCCATTGCCGCATGTCTCTCTTACGTCGCCGGCGACGGCCGGATCACCGGGCGGGGGTGGAAATTTCCCGTCGGGGGCATTAGCTAGCGCTCATGCGACCGATCCATGCCGCCACCCTCTCCTGCCTGCTCGCCGCCCCCGCCGTGGCGCAGGACGTGAAGCACCTCGGCACCTTCACCGACTGGAACGCCTTCCAGCAGGGTGCCGGCCGGGCCCGCGTCTGCCATATGGCGAGCCAGCCGAAAGCGAGCGAGGGCAACGTGCCGGGCCGCCGCGAGGCCTTCGTGACCGTGGCCCACGGCCCGGGGCCGAAGAACGGCGTGGTCTCCATCGTGGCCGGCTATGCCTACCGCAAGGACAGCACCGTGAAGCTGGATGTGGACGGCAAGGAATACACCCTGTTCACCGACCAGGACCGGGCCTGGACCTATACCGACCAGGACGACCGCACCCTGCTGGAGGCCATGGTCAAGGGCCGCCAGCTCATCGTCCAGGGCACGCCGGCGCGTGGCGCCACCACCACCGACACCTATTCCCTGTCCGGCGTGTCGAAGGCGCTGGAAGCGATCGATGCCGCCTGCCAGGTGAAGCGCTAGCGCCATGCCCGCCCACCACAAGGTGCCCCAGTTCGCCCCGCCCGCCGCCGAGGAGGATGGCCGCCGCGACCTGGTGGGGCTGCCCCGGGCCGAGCTTGAGGCCGCCCTCGGCGCCCTCGGCCTGCCGGCCTTCCGGGCGCGCCAGCTCTGGCACTGGATCTATCTGCGCGGGGCGACCGACTTTGCCGCCATGACCACCCTCGCCAAGGACCTACGCCAGCGCCTGGCCGGGCATTTCGTCATCGGCCGTCCGGCCGTGGCGGGCGAGCAGGTGTCCAGCGACGGCACGGTGAAGTGGCTCTATCGCTTCCGCGACGCCAATCAGGCTGAGGGCGTGTTCATTCCCGAGCCCGAGCGCGGCACGCTCTGCGTCTCCTCCCAGGTCGGCTGCACGCTGACCTGCCGCTTCTGCCACACCGGCACCCAGCGCCTGGTGCGCAACCTGTCGGCGGCCGAGATCGTCGGCCAGGTGCTGCGCGCCCGCGACGGCCTGGCCGACTGGCCCTCCAACGCCGCCGACCGGCGGTTGACCAACATCGTCATGATGGGCATGGGTGAGCCACTATACAACTACGAGGAGGTGGCGAAGGCGATCCGCATCATGACCGACGGCGACGGGCTGTCGATCAGCCGCCGCCGGGTCACGCTCTCGACCGCCGGGGTGGTGCCGATGATCCGGCAATGCGGCGAGGAGCTGGGCGTGGCGCTGGCGGTGTCGCTGCACGCGGTCAGCGACGAGCTGCGCGACGAGCTGGTGCCGATCAACCGGAAGTATCCGATCGCCGAGCTGCTCGCCGCCTGCCGGGACTATCCCGGTCTCAACAATGCCCGGCGCATCACCTTCGAATACGTCATGCTGAAGGGCGTGAACGACAGCCCGGCCGAGGCCCGCCAGCTTGCCCGGCTGCTCGCCGGCATCCCCTCCAAGGTGAACCTTATCCCGTTCAATCCCTGGCCCGGCTCGCAGTACGAATGCTCCGACGCCGCGGCCGTGCAGCGCTTTGCCGAGATCGTCAACCAGGCCGGCTACACCGCCACCGTGCGCACGCCGCGCGGGCGCGACATCCTGGCCGCCTGCGGCCAGCTCAAGAGCGCCTCCGAGCGGGCGCGCCGGCCGGCCCCGGCGGC
>CAZEQG010000509.1:0-2403 GCA_964514295.1 uncultured Alphaproteobacteria bacterium | reverse complement strand
GAGGCGCGACAGCAGCCGGGCGAGGTGGCTGTCGCGGCCGCGCGCCTGCCAGTCGGCGAACAGCCGATCGGCCGAGGGCACGGCAAGCACGCCGCAGCCCGGGATGTCCTCGGCGATCGCGGCCTGGGCGGCCAGCACCTCGGGTGCCACCGCCCCGCTGTAGACCAGCGCCACCTCGGCCTCCGGCGCCGGCTCGACCTGCCAGTAGGCACCCGCGATCACCGCCGCGGCATCCAGGCTGCGGGCCGGCTGCGCCAGGGGCCGGGTCGACAGGCGCAGATAGACCGATCCGCCATCGGGCGCCTGCACATGGCCGAAGGACCAGGCGAGGATGGCGGCCAGCTCGTCGGCATAGGCCGGCTCGAAGCTGGAGAGGCCGGGCTGGGCGAGGCCGATCAGGGGTGTGGAGATGGACTGGTGGGCGCCGCCTTCCGGCGCCAGGGTGATGCCCGACGGCGTGGCGACCACGATGAAGCGGGCATCGAGGTAGCAGGCATAGTTGAGCGCATCGAGCCCGCGCGCGATGAAGGGGTCGTAGAGCGTGCCGATCGGGATCAGCCGGGCCCCGAACATCGGCCCGGCCAGCCCCAGGGCGGCCAGCATCAGGAACAGGTTGTTCTCGGCGATGCCAAGCTCGATGTGCTGGCCGCGATGGTCGCGGATCCATTTCTGCGCGGAGACCACCTTCTCCAGGCGGAACACGTCGTCCTTGGGGCGGCGGGCGAAGATGCCGCGCTGGTTCACCCAGCCGCCGAGATTGGTGGACACGGTGACGTCGGGCGAGGTGGTGACGATGCGCTCGGCCAGGGCCGAGCCGCCCTTGGCCAGATCGTTCAGGATGTGGCCGAAGGCGGCCTGGGTCGACTGGCGGCTGCCGGCCGGCACCGGAATGGCCGGCACCGGCAGTTCCGGTACCGCATGCACGCGCGGCCGGCCGTCATTGTAGGGCGCCGCGCGGACCAGCCGGGCGAGCATGGCCGCCGGCAGGTCGCCTTCATCGAAGGGCTGCCATTCCTGGCCGTCGGCGATGCCGCGCGACGCCTTGAAGGCCGCCATCTGCTCGACCGACATCAGGCCGGCGTGGTTGTCCTTGTGGCCGGCCAGGGGCGTGCCATGCCCCTTGATGGTGTAGGCGATGAAACAGTGCGGCACCTCCGTGCCGGCGCCGTGGAAGGCTTCCAGCACGGCGGCCATGTCGTGGCCGGCAAGGTTGGTCATCAGCCGGTGCAGCCCGGCATCGTCATAGCCCGCCAGCAGTTCGGGGATGCCGTTCGCCCCCTTCAGGTCATGCAGCAGGCGGTCCCGCCACACCCCGGGCTCGCCGTTCTGGCCCTTGAACACCAGGGCGGAATAGAGGTCGTTGGGGCAGTCGTCGATCCAGCGCTCAAGGGCCTCGCCGCCCGGCCGCTCGAAGGCGGCCTGCAGCGCCTTGCCGTATTTCAGCAGCACGATCTTCCAGCCGACGGTGCCGAAGAAGTCCTTGATCTTCTGGAACAGCCTGTCGGAGACCACCCCGTCCAGGCTCTGCCGGTTGTAGTCGATGATCCACCAAAGGTTGCGAACGTCGTGCTTCCAGCCTTCCAGCAGCGCCTCGAAGACGTTGCCCTCGTCCAGCTCGGCATCGCCCATGACGGCGATCAGCCGGCCCGGCGTCACCGCGGCCGGGGCCAGCTTCTTCAGGCGGACATACTCCTGCACCAGGCTGGCGAAGAGCGTGACGCCGACGCCGAGCCCGACCGAGCCGGTGGAGAAATCCACCTCGCCGGCATCCTTGGTGCGGCTGGGATAGGACTGGGCGCCGCCGAGGCCGCGGAAGCGCATGAGCCCCTCCAGGCTCTGCCGGCCCATCATGTACTGGATGGCGTGCAGCATGGGGCTGGCATGCGGCTTCACCGCCACCCGGTCCTCCGGGCGCAGCACGTCGAAATAAAGGGCGGTGAGCAGGGTTGCGACCGAGGCGGAGGAGGCCTGGTGGCCGCCCACCTTCAGGCCATCGCGCGAGGGCCGCAGATGGTTGGCGTTGTGGATGGTCCAGCTCGCCAGCCACAGCGCCCGGCGCTCCAGCGCCGAAAGCTCGGCCACGCGGTCGGGGCTGGGGGCGGTCTGCGGCAGGGCCATGGCGCAATCCTCAGGCAGGTGGAACACCAAGGATAGGCGCAACCTTGCGGCGGCGCACGCGCCAAGCGTTCAGCCGCCCTCGAAGCCGGCGGCCAGCGCGGCGGCGGCCGGCCCGATGGCGTCCAGCCGGTAGCCGCCCTCCAGCAGGAAGCTGGCCGGCCGGCGCAGCCTTGCAAGGGCGGCGCCGATGCGCGCGAAATCCTCGACCTGCAGGTGGAACCGGCTGCCCTGTCCGACCTGGCTGTCGAAGCCGATCCGGCCGCCCATCAGTTCCGCCAGCCGTTG
>CAZEQG010000508.1:247-2404 GCA_964514295.1 uncultured Alphaproteobacteria bacterium | reverse complement strand
GCCGGGGGGGATGGCGGCCAGCAGCCGCGCGCGCTCCTCGCCGGTGTCGCGCCCGGTCACCTCGCGCAGCACCGGCACTGCCGGCAGGCGGGCGAGAAACTGGTGGAACATGGCCTGTTCGGGTCCGGGCCGGGCGCGGCCGGCGGCGATGATCGCCAGCCTCATCGGGCGGCGGGCGGGCGCATCAGTGCAGCCGGGCGGCTTCCCCGCCGTCGTCGAGCCCGTCCAGCTCCTCGTCCTCCTCGTCCTCGGCGATCGGGGAATAGGCCTCGGCCGGCGGCGCATCGGGGGCGGGCACCGCCCACATCTTCTCCAGATTGTAGAAGGCGCGCACCTCGGGCCGGAACAGGTGGATGATGACGTCGCCGGCGTCGATCAGCACCCAGTCGCATTTGGCCATGCCTTCCAGCGCCAGGCGCGGCGGCTTCAGGGCCGACAGGCGCTGGTCGAGGCGCTGGGCGAGCGCCTGCACCTGGCGGGTGGAGGTGCCGCTGGCGATGACCATGTAGTCTGCGAAGGAGGTCTTGCCACGCAGGTCGACGACCACCACGGCCTCGGCCTTGCCATCATCGAGCTCGGCCGTCACGGCCTCCAGCAGCAGTTCTGGAGTCGGCGGAGCGCTCGGAATCTCGGTGCTTATCGCGTTGTCCCCTTCATCGTCACCGCCCAGTCGCTGGACCGGGCCCGGATCGCCGTGGCCGAGGCCGGATGCAGGCGCAGGTGCAGGAACACCCAGGCCGGCGCCTGTGCCCACGCCAGCAGCCGTGCCGCCCGGTCCGGCCGCCGCCAGCGGCGGTGGCACGCGGCAGCGACACCCGCCAGCGCCTTCTGAGAATAGGGAGCCCGTGCCAGCACCGCAACCGGCAGGCGGGAGAAGATTTCGCGCCAGCGCCGCCAGCGGTGCATCTGGCCCAGATTGTCGGCCCCCATCAGCCAGACGAAGCGGTGGCGGAAGCGGCGGCTGAGCCCGGCCAGCGTATCGGCGGTATAGCTGGTGCCAAGCCGGCGCTCAAGATCGGTCACCCGGATGCGGGGGTGGCGGGCGACCCCCTCGGCCTGCAGCAGCCGGGCGAGGTAGGGGGCCATGCCGGCGGCGGGCTTCAGCGGGTTCTGCGGGGAGACCAGCCACCACACCTGGTCCAGCCGCAGCCGCTTCAGCGCCACCAGGCTGATGTGGCGATGGCCGTCATGGGCGGGGTTGAAGGAGCCGCCGAGCAGGCCGATCCGCAGCCCCCGCCGGCCCGAGGCGACCGGCCCCCTCAAGGGCGTATCTGTCCGTCGCCCCGGACCACGTATTTGTAGGAGGTGAGCTGCTCCACCCCGACCGGGCCGCGCGCGTGCAGCTTGCCGGTGGAGATGCCGATCTCCGCCCCCATGCCGAACTCGCCGCCATCGGCGAACTGGGTGGAGGCGTTCACCAGCACGATGGCGCTGTCGACACCGGCGATGAAGCGCTCGGCGGTGGCGGCATCCTCGGTGATGATGGCGTCGGTGTGATGCGAGCCGTAGCGGGCGATGTGGCGGATCGCCCCTTCGACGCCGCCGACCACCTTCACCGAGATGATGGCGTCGAGATACTCGCTGGACCAGTCTTCCTCGCTGGCCGGCAGCACCCGGGGATCGAGCCCGCAGACCGCCGGATCGCCGCGCACCTCGCAGCCCTCGGTGATCAGGTCATCCAGGATCGCCGGCAGGTGGCTGGCCATGCAGCGCGCATCGACCAGCAGGGTTTCGGCCGCACCGCACACGGCCGGCCGGCGCATCTTGGCATTCAGCGTCACCCGGCGCGCCTTGCGCGGATCGGCCGCGGCATCGACATAGACGTGGTTGATGCCGTCGAGATGGGCGATCACCGGCACCCGGCTTTCGCGCTGCACGCGCTCGATCAGCGACTTGCCGCCGCGCGGCACGATCACGTCGATCAGGCCGGCCAGGCCCAGCATGATCCCGACGGCCGCCCGGTCGGTGGTCGGCACGGGCTGCACCGCCGCCTCCGGCAGGCCGGCGGCGGCAAGCCCGCGGCGCAGGCAGGCGACGATCGCGGCCGAGGAATGGAAGCTCTCCGAACCGCCGCGCAGGATCGCGGCATTGCCCGATTTCAGGCACAGCGCCCCGGCATCGGCCGTGACGTCGGGGCGGCTCTCATAGATGATGGCG
>CAZEQG010000508.1:0-222 GCA_964514295.1 uncultured Alphaproteobacteria bacterium | reverse complement strand
ACGCTGACGCGCTGGATATTGAGCCCGTTCGGCCGCGTCCAGGAGGCCAGCACCACGCCGACGGGGTCGGGCAGGCGCACCACCTCCTCGATGCCGGCGGCCATCGCCTCGACCCGCGCCGGGGTCAGCGCCAGCCGGTCGATCAGCGCCGGCGACAGGCCGCGCGCCTCGGCCTCGGCCACATCGCGGGCATTGGCGGCCAGGATCGCCGGCGCCTCGGCC
>CAZEQG010000507.1:0-2407 GCA_964514295.1 uncultured Alphaproteobacteria bacterium | reverse complement strand
GGCGGCGGCGACGGCGGCGGCTCTCGCCGGGCCGGACGGGCTGGCGGCGATCCCGCCGCCCGACGACGAGGAGGACAGCGCGCTCGATTCGATGATCGACATCAGCCGCGTCGAAGGCCGGGTGCGCGCCTCCTCGCTGCGCAAGATCGGCGAGATCGTCGAGAAGCACCCCGAGGAGGCGGTCGCCATCATCCGCAATTGGATGTACCAGGAACAGAGCTGACCCATGACCGTGCCGCAAGGAGCGTGAGCCATGCGCATGCGTGAGGACTATCGATCGCTGACCGGCCCCGAGAAGGCGGCGATCCTGCTGATGAGCCTGGGCGAGGAGCATGCCGCCAAGCTGTTCGCCCTGATGGGCGACGACGAGATCAAGGAGATCAGCCAGGTGATGGCCAATCTCGGCACCGTCAGCTCCAACATCGTGGAGCGGCTGTTCGTCGAGTTTGCCGAGCAGGTCTCCTCCACCGGCTCGCTGGTCGGCTCCTTCGATTCGACCGAGCGCCTGCTGAGCAAGGTGCTCGATGGCGACCGCGTCTCCGACATCATGGAGGAGATCCGCGGCCCGGCCGGGCGCACCATGTGGGACAAGCTCGGCAACGTGAACGAGGTGGTGCTCGCCAACTACCTGAAGAACGAATATCCCCAGACCGTCGCCGTCGTCCTGTCGAAGATCGCCCCGGCCCACGCCGCCAAGGTGCTGGCGATGCTGCCCGAGAACTTCGCCATGGAAGTGGTGATGCGCATGCTGCGCATGGAGGCGGTGCAGAAGGACGTGCTGAACGACGTCGAGAAGGTGCTGCGCACCGAGTTCATGACCAACCTCGCCCGCTCGAACCGGCGCGACGCGCACGAGATGATGAGCGAGATCTTCAACAGCCTCGACCGTGCCACCGAAAGCCGCTTCCTGACGGCGCTGGAGGAGCGCAACAAGGATTCGGCGGAAAAGATCAAGTCGCTGATGTTCACCTTCGAGGACCTGTCGCGCCTCGACCCCGGCGGGGTGCAGACGCTGCTGCGCACGGTCGAGAAGGACAAGCTGGCGACGGCGCTGAAAGGGGCTTCGGAATCGCTGCGCGACCTGTTCTTCTCCAACATGTCGGAGCGTGCGGCCAAGCTGCTGCGCGAGGACATGGCCGCGATGGGACCGGTGCGGCTGAAGGATGTCGACGATGCACAGATGCACATGGTGCAGGTGTGCAAGGACCTTGCAAACCGCGGAGAGCTGGTGATCTCCGAGGGCAAGGGCGGCGACGAGCTGGTCTACTGACACCGAGATGGCGCGCCCCTTCACCTTCGACCTGCAGTTCGACGAAGACCCGGCCGACAAGGCCGCCCGCCTGAAGGCCGCGGCCGATCGCAAGGCGGCGGAGGAGGCGGCGGCGATGGCGGCCGAGCCGCCGCCGCCGACCTTCTCGGAGGCCGAGCTGGAGACCGCCCAGGCCGCCGCCTTCGAGGCCGGCCGCTCGCAGGGCCATGCCGAGGCCCTGGAGACGATCGAGCAGCGCAGCCTGGCGGCACTGGAGGAGATCGGCCGCCTGCTGCCGCAGATCTTCGCCCAGCACGAGGCAGCCATGGCCAGCCTCGCCGACGACGCGGTCGAGCTGGCCTATGTCATGGTGCGCAAGCTGGCGCCGGAGCTGTCCCGCCGCGGCGCCCCGTCGGAGATCGATGCCGTGGTCCGGGACTGTTTTGCCAACCTGCGCGGCCGCCCGCGGGTGGTGGTGAAGGTGGCGCAGTCGCTGGCCGCACCGCTTGCCCCGCGGATCGCCGAGACGGCCCGGATGGTGGGCTTCGAGGGCCAGGTGCAGGTGCTGGGCGATGCGGCGCTGGCGCCCGGCGACTGCGTGCTCGACTGGGTGGAGGGCGGCGCCGAGCGGCTGACGGCAGAGATCTGGCGCGAAGTGGATGAGGCGGTGGTACGCATGCTCGGCCACCTGCCGATCGAACACGAGGAGCAAGCGCATGTCCGAGCGCAATGACATGGACCTGAACGAGCTGGACAGCCAGCCCGGCACTTTCGACGACGACCACGACAACGACGACGAATCCGTAAAGGCGGTACGCACCGGCCGCGACCTCGAAGCCGTCTACGACATTCCGGTGCAGGTCTCGGCCGTGCTCGGCAAGGCGACCATGCAGGTCAGCCAGCTCCTGAAGCTAGGCCGCGGCGCGGTGGTGGAACTGGACCGCAAGGTCGGCGAGGCGATCGACATCTACGTGAACAACCGCCTGGTCGCCCGCGGCGAGGTGGTGATCGTCGATGAGAGGCTGGGCGTGACGATGACCGAAATCATCAAGTCGGACCGCTCGGCGTGAGCGCTGGCGGGCGGAGCTGACGGCCATGGCGGAAGCCGCCGAACGCGCCGGACGCGGCGCTGCGCCGGGCCTTGCCCGGCCGCTGCCG
>CAZEQG010000506.1:0-2429 GCA_964514295.1 uncultured Alphaproteobacteria bacterium | reverse complement strand
GCCGGCGCCGCCGGCTTCGGCCTGGGCAGCGCGCTCTACCGGCCGGGCGACGATGCCGCGGCGGTGGCCGCCAAGGCGCGCGCATTCGTGACCGCCTATGGCTCGGCGGCGGGCGCCTGACATGATATAGAGCGGGGATGCCGATCCGCCCCGCCACCAGCCTGACCGTGATCGCCGGCTGCATCGCCGTGACGGTGGCGCTGCAGGCGGCCGAGGTTGCGGTGATCCAGCGCGACCTCGAATTCCAGCCCGGCCAGGTGACGGTGAAGCCGGGCGACACGGTGGTGTTCGTGAACGACGATGCCTTCGGCCACAACGTCTATTCACCCACCCCCGGCGGCGCCTTCGATATCGGCCTGCAGCGGCCGGGGCAGCGCAACGCCGTGGTGTTCCGCAACCCCGGCAGCTTCGACATCCTGTGCCGCATCCATCCGCGCATGAAGGCCCAGGTGGTGGTGGCGGCCAACTGATCGGGCCATGAGCATCCGCGCCAAGCTGATTGTGGCGCTGGCGATCGCCGTGCTGGCGGCGGCGGCGATGGGGGGCTTCGCCTTCATGGCGGTGGAGCGGGTGGCGGGCATGATGTTCCGCCTCTACGAGCAGCCGCTGCAGGCGATCAACTTCGCCCGAAAGGCCGAAGGCCAGTTCCTGGCGATGGAGCTGGCTGACCGCGAGGCCTGGCTGGCCGGGCGCGACGGCGCCGCCGCGGCCGCGGTGATCGACCGCGCCAATGCCAATTTCACGGCCGACCTGGCGGTGGCGGCCGAGCGCGCCGCCAATCCGGAGGCAAGGGCGATGGTCGAGCGGGTGCTCGCCCTCGACCGTGAATGGATGCGCCTGGCCGATGAGGCACGCCAGGCCGGTGCGGCCGCCATGCCGCTGGCCGAGGCGCGCGACCGCATGGCCGGCGAGATCCGCCGGCAACTGCAGATCCTGTCGGAGACCATGGCCAGCGACGGCTATGTGTTCCTGGTGGAGGCGCAGGAGGAGGTGGCCTGGATCGAGCGGCTGACCATCGCCGCCATCGCCGGCGCCCTGATGGTATCGCTGCTGGTCGCCGTGGTGCTGGCCCGCGACATCGCCCAGCCGCTGAACAAGATGGCCCGCCGGATGCGCCAGCTGGCGAGGGGCGACCTGTCGATCGACGTGCCCTACAAGGACCGCGCCGACGAGCTGGGGCGGATGGCCGCCTCGGTCGACGTGTTCAAGACCGCCATGGGCGAGGTGCGCGAGGCGCGCGAGCGGGCCGAGGCCGCAACCCGCGCCAAGTCCGAGTTCCTGGCGATGATGAGCCACGAGATCCGCACGCCGATGAACGGGGTGCTCGGCATGACGCGGCTGCTGCTGGCCAGCGAGCTTGCGCCCGAGCAGCGCGCCCAGGCCGAGACCGTGCTGGAATCGGGCCAGGCGCTGCTCACCATCCTCAATGACATCCTCGACTATTCGAAGCTGGAGGCGGGGCGGCTGGAGATCGAGGCGATCGGCTTCAGCCCGGCCCGCGTGGTCGAGGGGGCGGTGGCGCTGATGGCGGGCCGGGCGCAGGAGAAGGCGATCACCCTGACCCAGCATATCGACCCCGCCCTGCCCGCCCGGCTGACGGGCGATCCCGGGCGGCTGCGCCAGGTGCTGCTGAACCTGATCGGCAATGCCGTGAAGTTCACCGAGGCGGGCGGGGTGACGGTGACCGCCGCCGCCCTGCCCGACGGCCGGCAGCGCTTCACCGTGGCCGATACCGGCATCGGCATCCCGGCCGAGGCCAGGGCCCGCCTGTTCTCCAGCTTCCACCAGGCCGACAGCTCGATCACCAGGCGCTTCGGCGGCACCGGCCTGGGGCTTGCCATCTGCAAGCGGATCGTGGAGGCGATGGGCGGCATCATCGATGTCGACAGCGAGCCCGGCAAGGGCAGCCGCTTCTGGTTCGAGCTTGCCCTGCCGCCGGAAGACGCGCCGGGGGAAGCCAGCGATGCCGCGGCAGGCCACGCCGATACCCCGGCGCTGCCGCCGCTGCGCCTGCTGGCGGCCGAGGACAACAGGGTGAACCAGCGCGTGCTGGCGGGACTGCTGCGTCCGCGCGGCCATCATCTCACCCTGGTCGACGACGGGTTCGCCGCGGTGGAGGCCGCCAGCGTCGCCCGCTGGGACGCGATCCTGATGGACATGCACATGCCGGGCATGGGCGGGGTGGAGGCCACCGGCCGCATCCGCGCCCTGCCCGGCCCATACGGCGCCGTGCCGATCATCGCCTGCACCGCCAGCGCCGATGCCCGCACGATCGAGGCCGCCTTCGCCGCCGGCATGAACGGCTATGTGGTGAAGCCGATCGATCCCGACCACCTGTGGGAGGCGCTGGCCCGCGCCATCTCGGCCACGCCGCAGGCCCCGGCGGAGCCGCCGGCCACCGACATCGCCGCCCGGCTGCAGGCGCCGGG
>CAZEQG010000505.1:0-2436 GCA_964514295.1 uncultured Alphaproteobacteria bacterium | reverse complement strand
GGTCGCGCAGCGCCTCGACGAGCCGCTCGAAGGCGTCGGCGTCGAGCCGGTCGCGATAGGTGTGGCCGATCTCGAGGAGCACCTGCGTGCCGGCCAGCCGCCGGCGCGCCTGCGCCCGGGCCGCCGGCGCTTCCTCGAGCGCGGCCATCAGGTGATCCCCGCCTTCAGCAGGTCATGCACGCGGATCACGCCGACCGGGCGCCCATCCTCCACCACGAGAAGCTGGTGGACCTTGCACGCCTGCATCTCGCCCATGGCGGCATCGGCCAGGGTCTCGGGCCGGGTGGTGCGGGGATTGCGGGTCATCACCGCGGCGGCCGGGCGCGACAGCAGGTCGGGCGCCAGATGGCGGCGCAGGTCGCCATCGGTGATGATGCCGATGAGCCGGCCATCCTCGCCCACCACGCCGACGCAGCCGAAGGTCTTGGAGGTCATCACCAGCAGCGCCTCGGCCATCGGCGTGTCCGGCCGGCACAGCGGCACGGCCTCGCCGCCATGCATCAGGTCGGCCACGCGCAGCAGCCGGCGGCCCAGCTTGCCGCCCGGGTGCAGCACCTGGAAGTCGCGGGCGGTGAAGCCCTTGCGCTCCAGCAGGGCAACCGCCAGCGCATCGCCCAGGGCCAGCATCATGGTGGTCGAGGTGGTCGGCGCCAGGCCCATCGGGCAGGCTTCCGGCGAAGGCGGCAGCAGCAGGGCGACATCGGCCGCCTGGGCCAGGGTCGAGCCGGCGCCGGCGGTGATCCCGACCAGCGGAATGCGGTACCGCTTCACATAGCCGACGATGGCGTCGAGCTCCGCGGTCTCGCCGGAGTTCGACAGGGCCAGCACGGCGTCGCGCGGATGGACCATGCCGAGGTCGCCATGGCTTGCCTCGGCCGGATGCACGAAGATCGCCGGCGTGCCGGTGGAGGCGAAGGTGGCGGCGATCTTGCGGCCGACATGCCCGCTCTTGCCCATGCCGGTGACGACGACGCGGGCCGCCCGGCTGGCATCGGCCGACACCCGCCACAGCAGGTCGAGCGCCCCGGCGAAGTCGGCGCCAAGGCCGCGCGACAGGGCGGCCAGCGCCTCCGCCTCGATGTCGAGGGCGCGGCGGGCGGCGGCGATGTCACGCGCCGCCTGGGGGCTGTCGGTGGCGTCCTGCGGGACGGTGGCGGGAACTGCGGTCATGGGCAGACTCTAGCACAGGCCGGCGGCGGCGCGCATGCCGGCTGAAGCGGGGCGGGACCGGGCAGCGCCGTTCAATGGTGCAGCACGTCGCCTTCGCCGTCGGGATAGCCCATCAGGTCGAGGCGGGCGCGCCAGGGAAGGAAGCGGAAGCAGGCCTCCGCCAGCTCCAGCCGGCCTTCGCGCTCCAGCAGCGGGCGCAGCCGCTCGCGCAGGGCATGCAGGTGCAGCACGTCGCTCGCGGCATAGCTGAGCTGCTCGGCGGTCAGCACCGGCGCCCCCCAGTCCGAGGACTGCTGTTCCTTCTTCAGGTCCACCCCCAGCAGCTCCTTGCACAGGTCCTTCAGCCCATGCCGGTCGGTGTAGGTGCGCACCAGCCGCGAGGCGATCTTGGTGCACCAGATCGGCTGGGTGACGACGCCGAGGCTGTGCAGCAGCACCGCCACGTCGAAGCGGGCGAAATGGAACAGCTTCTCGGTCGCCGGATCGGCCAGCAGGCGGCTGAGGTTGGGGGCGGGGCCGCCGGCCACCGGGCGCTGCACCACGTGCACCACGCCGTTGCCGTCGGTCATCTGGACGAGACACAGCCGGTCGCGTTCCGGCTTCAGGCCCATGGTCTCGGTGTCGATTGCCACGATCGGCCCGAGGACCAGGCCATCGGGCAGGTCGCCCTGGTGCAGCCTTGTGTCCACTGCCGTCCTGCCGCGTTTCAAGAAGATGGTGCCCAGGAGAAGACTCGAACTTCCACGGCATTTCTGCCACAGGTACCTGAAACCTGCGCGTCTACCAATTCCGCCACCTGGGCGCGGGACGCCTTCAATGCTCCGGCGCGGGGGTGGCTGTCAACGGGAGAATCGGGGGGCCACGCGAGAATCGCGCTGGCGGCGCGGCTGCGCTATAAGCGGGCGTTCCGGGCCCTGCCCCCTTTCCGACGGATCAAGCCCATGGCGTTGCGACTGGTCACGGTTTTTGGCGGTTCCGGCTTCATTGGCCGCAACCTGGTGGGGCGCCTGGCCAAGGCCGGCTACCGGGTGAACGTGGCGGTGCGCCGGGCCGAGCAGGCGAAGTTCCTGAAGCCGCTGGGCGATGTCGGGCAGATCACGCCGGTGCCGGCGAGCCTGCGCGACCCGGCCTCGATCGCGCGTGCGGTCGCCGGCGCCTGGGCGGTGGTGAACCTGGTCGGCATCCTGCACGAGAGCGGGCGCCAGCGCTTCCACGCCATCCACGCCGAGGGCGCCCGGCAGGCGGCGCTGGCGGCAAAGGCGGCGG
>CAZEQG010000504.1:0-2442 GCA_964514295.1 uncultured Alphaproteobacteria bacterium | reverse complement strand
ATCGGCCCGGCGCAGGTGGATCTGCCCGTGCGCCTCGCGCGTCGCGGCCTGGAGCGCGGTCCACACCAGCTCGCGGTCGCTCGCCATCAGGGCGCGGGGGTCGAGGGTGAGCTTCTGGTAGTAGGCGTCATAGGCCGCGAGCAGCCCGGGGTCATGGGTCCCCAGCATGCGGTGGTAGGGAAGCAGGTAGCCGCGCTTGGCTTCGACGGCGGCAAGGATCTGGCCTGCGTCAATCGGGTCGGTGTCCATCGGGGCTCCCGGTCTTGTCGGTCGGTGGGGTGGCCGATACCCTAGCCCGAATGCTGGTCGGCGGAAGGGATGACGCATGGAACCGGATCGGGCCTTCGTGGCGGGGCAGGATTTTCTCCTGGGGGCGAAGATGTTCTGGCTGACCCGGATGACGCCGGCGCTGGCCGGGGAGTACCGCCGCCGGGAGGCGCTGGCGGCGGCGAAGCCGGCAAGCGTCGACGATGTGGAGGCGCTGATCGGCGATTCGCCGCTCTACCGCGCCTTCGCCTTCCTGGAGCGCCATCTGCAGCGCGAGAAATACTCCGGCCGCTATGGCCTGCAACCCTGGCATGAGGGGCGCCGCGCGGCGCTGGAACAAGCGCTCGACGCGCCGCTGCCCGAGGGGCTGCTGACCCTCGACCCCGAGCTGGAGCTGCCGCGCTATTACACCGGCACCGACATTCACCAGCATCCCGGCGGGGTGTGGAGCGACCGCATCGCGCCTTTCGTCTATGAGCGGGGGGCGCGCTCGACCACGCCGATGCTGGGCCAGCGCCACGCCGACCTGCACGACCGCTTCACCGCGCTGGTGGGCGAACGCATCCAGCCGGGCACGATCGCCGATCTGGGCTGCGGCTTCGGCAAGTCGACAAGGCCCTTCTACCAGGCCTTCCGGGATGCCGAGGTGACGGCCCTCGACCTCTCGGCGCCCTGCGTCACCTATGCCGCCCAGCAGGCCGCGCGCGACCAGGCGCGCAACGTGCGCTTCCGCCAGGCCGATGCGCAGGCGACAGGGCTTGCCGGGGGTGCCTTCGACCTCGTCACCTCGACCATGCTGCTGCACGAGATGCCGCCGCCGGCCCTGGATCGCCTGTTCGCCGAGACCTTCCGTCTGCTGGCGCCGGGCGGCAAGGCGATCCACCTCGATTTCTGGCTGCTGCCGGACCTGTTCCGGCGCTTCCTGCACTATGGCCACAGCCGGCGCAACAACGAGCCCTTCATGCCGCCGCTCGCCGAGATGGACCTGAAGGGCGAGCTGGAGCGCCACGGCTTCCGCAATGTCGAGATCCTGCCCTTCGCGGAGGCCGATGGCGCGCTGGACCCGGCCAGCACGGCCTGGCGCTTTCCCTGGACGGTGATCCTTGCCGAGAAGCCGGCATGAGCGGCGAGGCGCTGGTCCGCCGCTTCCTGGCGGCGATGGAGGCGCGCGACCTCGCCGCCGCCGAGGCGCTGCTGGCGCCCGGCTTCGTCATGGAGTTCCCCGGCCCGGTGCGGATGGCGAGCCTGGCCGAGCTGGTGGCCTGGGCGAAGCCCCGCTACCGCTTCGTGCGCAAGAGCTATGAGCGCTTCGATCAGGCGGGCGATGCCGTCTACTGCTTCGGCACCCTGGCCGGGGAGTGGCCCGACGGCACGCCCTTCGCCGGCATCCGCTTCATCGACCGCTTCACCATCCGTGACGGCCGGCTGGCCGACCAGAAGGTGTGGAACGACCTCGGCGAGGTGAAGGCGCGCGCCGCCGGCTGACCGCTATGGCTTGACCGCGATGATCACCTCGATCTCGACCGGGATGTTGTTGGGCAGCGAGCCCATGCCCACGGCCGAGCGGGCGTGGCGCCCGGCATCCCCGAACACCTCCACCAGCAGGTCGGAGCAGCCGTTGATGACCTGCGGATGCTGCCCGAAATCGGGCACCGCGTTCACCATGCCCAGCAGCTTGACCACATAGTCCACCCGGTCGAGGGAGCCCAGCGCCGCCCTTGTGGTGGCCAGGAACTGCAGGCCGATGGTGCGGGCGTGCTGGTAGGCCTGTTCGACCGTCACGTCCTTGCCGACCTTGCCGGCATGATGTCCGCCCTCGGGCGTGCGGGCACCCTGGCCGGACAGGTAGAGCAGGTTGCCGACCAGGCGGAACGGCACATAGTTCGCCATCGGCGTCGGCACGGCCGGCAGCACGATTCCCAGTTCCTTCAGACGCGCCTCGGCGCTCATGATGTTTCCTCCGTTCTCTAGAGACAGTCGGCCAGGCCTTCGGCCAGGATGGCATCGTCCTCCGGCCGCACGGCCTGAAGATCGACGGTGAGGATGCCGGCCGCCGCGCGGCGCTCGCCGACATGGATCGGCAGCGGGCGGGCCAGCAGTCGCCGCACGGCGGCCGGGCCGTCCGCCACGCTCACCTCCAGCAGCGGCACCTTGCCGGCCGGCAGCAGCCGCGCC